>NZ_CP109994.1:4805675-5106030 GCF_025947065.1 Flavobacterium sp. N1736 | reverse complement strand
ATGTAAAATGTTAGTAAGATCAATTTCGTGAAATTGATAGTCATCAAACGTGTTTAGCTCCAGCGTATGCTTCCTGTAGGCTGATTTGTTGTGGGAATTCTTTTCCGTCGCCTCCGTTTGCCGTAATATAATAGTATGATTTAGTATCATATAAGTTAATGTTAGTCTGGTTTCCGTGTTCCAGTTGTTCACTCCTTCGGCATAAAAAAAGAATATAATCGTCATTATTAAAAGTTCCGTCTTCTTCTCCTATAATCTGAATTCCGTTTTCTGTTAAATCATCCGGATAATAAATGTTATTTGCCAGCGGAAGCATTTTTCCGCCATTTCCATAGATTTTAATTCTTCTTGGGTCGACTTTGCCGGCATCAAATCCTAAACTTTGTAAAAAAGATTTTGAAATTCTGTATACGCCAGATTTTTCAACATAAAATCGATACCAGTCTCCGGAAGCCAAAACAGAATTAGTGACTAAAGCTGACTTTTGATACGTGGATGAATTGCTGCTTTTAGATGAACTGCTGTTTGTTACGTACGAAAATGATTTAATTCGTTTGTAGCTATTTCCTTCCCTAATAATTGGGAGAGAGATAGAAAAGTTTGCCTTATGTCTCTTGATAAGACGTTTTTTAGCGTTTCATTTGGTTTGTTAGGGATGTTTTCGGGTGTTAAATCGCCTAAATCCGATATTGAAATTGTTTCGTATATGGACGTTAGTTAAAGAAACAGAATTGTCGTTTGAGGAGCCTGAATCGTCAAGTTTAAGCAAGAGTGTTATGTTTTTTTTAGTAGTATCGAACCTAAAACTGTTTCCTGTGAAATAAGGAATGATAATTTTGTATTCGCCAAAACTGACCTCTTTTTGTTTTGCCAATCTAATGTGAAGCTGCTATTTATCTGGGAAAATGAGACAAACGGAATCAAAAAAAGATACAGGATTAGAGCTTGTTTCATAGGTTTAAAAGCGTATTTAAAATTAAAATATTTTAGTAAGTAAAAATATAGTATTTCATGTTATAGTAAATAATAAAAAGTATATTTTTGCGTTCGTAACTATAGGTTATTTTCTGGTAAAAAACAGCTAAATAAATTATTAGAACAGATGTTGCTAATTAAATGTTAATTATTATATTGCAGCACCTAAATTTATCACCTAAGAATGAGTATGAAAGTAAACAAAATTGTAGTCTTGCAATTAATGATGTCAATGGTATTGATGTTGGGCACGGCTAGTTGTAGCAAAAAATCGAGTTCAAGCCACGCTTCTAGAGCAACAGGTTGGGATGTAGATAGTCAGAATGGAACTTCTGCTAGAAATGCAGGGAAAAAACAACAGGCTGGTCCTGGTTTAGTTTTTGTTGAAGGAGGTACGTTTACTATGGGTAAAGTACAGGATGATGTTATGCACGATTGGAATAACACACCAACCCAACAACACGTTCAATCATTCTACATGGATGAAACTGAAGTTACGAACGGTATGTACTTAGAATACCTGGAATGGCTTAAAAAAGTTTTCCCTCCAACAGAAGAAAATTACAAGAATATTTATGAAGGAGCATCTCCTGATACTTTGGTATGGAGAAATCGTTTAGGATACAACGAAACGATGACTAATAATTACCTAAGACATCCTTCTTATGCTAATTACCCTGTAGTTGGTGTAAACTGGATTCAAGCTGTTGAATTTAGTAAATGGAGAACAGACCGTGTAAACGAAGCTGTTCTTGAAAAAGACGGATATCTTAAAAAAGGTGCTAAAACTACAGATGTTAGTGCTGAAAGTTTATTTAATACAGAAGCTTACTTAGCGTCTCCATCTACTACTTACGGTGGTAATGAAGAACTTGTATTGAAGAAAAATCCAAACGGAAGAAGACCAAAAGCTAATAAAGATGGTGTAGTAGAAGAAAAAAATGTGTACGCACAACGTTCTTCGGAGTTATCTTGCCAGAATACAGACTTCCTACAGAGGCAGAGTGGGAATATGCTGCTGCAGCTGATGTTGGACAAAGAGAATACAATATATATAAAGGACAAAAGAAATATCCTTGGTCCGGAGATTATACACGTTCTGCAAAACGTAAAAACAAAGGAGATCAATTGGCTAACTTTAAACAAGGAAACGGTGATTACGGTGGAATTGCAGGTTGGTCAGATGACGGAGCAGATATTACAAACTCTGTAAAAAGCTACGCGCCAAATGATTTCGGATTATACGATATGGCAGGTAACGTTGCAGAATGGGTAGCTGACGTTTACAGACCTATTATTGATAATGAAGCGAATGATTTTAACTACTATAGAGGAAATCAATATGCTAAAACAAAATTGGTAAAGACGGTAAACTTGAAATCATTACTAAAGACAATATCAAATATGATACTTTAAGTAACGGTAAAGTTGTTGCAAGAAACCTTCCAGGAGAAATTGCTCAGGTACCAGTTGACGAAAATGAAACGTATTTGAGAACAAACTTCAGTACAAGCGACAATATCAATTATAGAGATGGTGATAAACAATCATCTAAATATTTTGACTTTGGAGATTCTGAAGCCGGAGCAAAAGCGGATCAAAATATGTACAATTCTCCTAAACATAATATCACTACTGATAGTTTAGGTAAAATGGTAAGAAAATATGATAACTCTAGTAAACGTACTACTTTAATCGATGATAAAGTTAGAGTTTACAAAGGAGGTTCTTGGAGAGACAGAGCTTACTGGTTAGATCCGGCTCAAAGAAGATATTTCCCTCAGGATATGGCAACTGATTATATCGGTTTCAGATGTGCAATGTCAAGAGTAGGTTCTAAAGCTGAAAGAAGAAAATCGCCTAGAAACTAAGTTTTAGAAATTTCAATATAAAAAATTCCAAATTCCAGTGCTGATTTCAGTTTGGAATTTGGAATTTTTTTATTAGAACTTTTCTATTTTTACACTTCATAAAAAAAATGTTTATAAATGAATATTCAGGAAATTCATAATCTGTTTTTGCAATGCAAATCAGTTTCAATTGACACACGAAAAATTGAAAAAGGTTCTATGTTTTTTGCTATTAAGGGAGAAAATTTTGATGCGATATTTTTGCACAGCAAGCACTTGATTTAGGCGCTTTGTATGTTATTATTGATAATGAATCCTATTTAATAGACGACAGAACTATTTTGGTTCAAAACAGTTTGGAGGCTTTACAGGAATTATCAAAATTTCACAGAGCCTATTTAAAATTACCTATTATTGCTTTAACAGGAAGTAACGGTAAAACGACAACAAAAGAACTTATTAATGTTGTTTTGACTAAAAAATTCAAAACAAAAGCTACCATTGGAAATTTAAACAATCATATCGGCGTTCCTTTAACCTTGTTATCTTTTACAAGTGAAACTCAAATAGGAATTGTTGAAATGGGCGCAAATCATAAAAAAGAAATAGAATTTTTATGCGAAATTGCCCAGCCTGATTATGGTTATATAACCAATTTTGGAAAAGCACATCTTGAAGGTTTTGGTGGTGTTGAAGGCGTGATCGAAGGAAAAAGCGAAATGTATGAATATCTTGCCAAAAATAATAAAACTGCTTTTGTAAATCTTGAAGATCGTATTCAAATCGAGAAATCTAAATCAATTCAGTCTTTTACCTTTGGTATAGATAAAGATCATGCCGATGTAAAAATAAATTGGATTGAAGCAAATCCTTTTGTAGGTATTACATACAGTGATTTTAATGTAAAGTCTAATTTAATTGGACTATATAACGCAAATAACATAAATGCCGCTGTTGCGATAGGAACTTATTTTAAAGTTGATAATAACGATATTAAAGCAGCTATTGAAGGTTATGTACCGGACAATAACAGATCGCAATTATTAAAAAAGGAACAAACCAGATTATTCTGGATGCTTACAACGCCAATCCGAGTAGTATGGCTGTTGCGATTGCAAATTTCGTACAATTAGACAATCTTAATAAAATTATGATATTAGGAGATATGTTTGAGTTGGGAAATGAAAGTCAGCAAGAACATAAAATCATTGTAGATTCAGTTTCTAATCAAAATAAATCCGTTTGTTATTTAATTGGAAAAGCATTTTACGAGCATAAAAATCTAAAAGAAAATGTTCATTTTTTTGAAACTTTTGATGCTTTTGCAGAGTATCTTAAAACCGCAAGTATTAATGATAATACCATTTTAATTAAAGGTTCAAGAGGAATGGCGCTTGAGCGAACTTTAGAATATATTTAATCATAATTCATAAAACAAAAAAGCCATTCGTCGCAACGAATGGCTTTTTTGTTTTTAAATACTCATTAAAAAACCAATTAAGTTTTCCTTCTTATTTAAACCGAGTTTTTTTCTTAATCGGTATCTGGCAAGTTCAACTCCGCCTGTCGAAATATTCATGATTTCTGCGATTTCCTTCGTTGACATATTCATTAATAAATAGGTTGACAAATCAAGTTCTCGCGGCGAAATAGTTGGGTATTTTTCCTTTAATCTTTTCAGGAATTCAAAATGAACGTTTTTAATATGCTTTTCTAAATCTTTCCAGCTTTTATCAGTATTAACCTCTTTTACGATGCTTTTGTTTAATTTACTTACCTGAAATTTAGTCGAATCATCAAGAGCTTCAATATCGATTTCTTTAAGTTTATGAATAATCCCGTTTAAAATTTTATTCTTCTTTACAACCTGCAATGAGTTGTTCACCAGTTCTTTATCTTTTGCTAAGATTTTGATTTGAAGCTTATCGTTTTTAAGCTTTTCAATTTCTTTTTCAAGATCGTATTGTTCTTGTCTTATTCTTGACTCTTTTTCAAGATAAAGCCTTCTTTGTTCGATAGTTTCATAATATTTATTTTTTCTAATCTTCATTTTTATTCGATTCGAAATAATATAAATTGCGATGATGATGAAAATAAAATAAACCATGAACGCTAAAAAATGCCTGTACCAAGGCGGCGATACAGTAAACAAAAGTGTCGAGGGTTCTGATTGTATTCCGTAGCTATTTCTCACTTTAACATTCATGGTATAATCTCCTTCGCGAAGATTTGTATATTCTTTAATAGAAATCGTCGACCAATTACTCCATTTGTCATCAAAAGGCTCCAGCTGATATGAAAATTGCACATTTTCGAGATTTTCATACGTAGGCGATGAAAAAGTAAAACGTACGTGATTTGAAGAATACGGAATTCGTATATTCTCTATTTTATTTTGATTGTTTCCAAGAACAATTGTGTCTCGGGAAATGAAAAGCTGCGAATAAAAGCCTTTGGTTTTGTTACAAAATTATTTAGTAACTGTGAGTCGTAATGCGCCAAACCATCTGTTAAACCGATAAAAATATTGTTAGCATCGATTGTATTTACAGATAAATAGTTGCTTACCAAATTACCGGTTAAATTAGAAAATGGCGCAACAATGTTAACATATTGATTGTTTTTTTTCATCAAAACGCCAAGAGACTCATCAAAAGCATACCATAAGTTTGCTTTAGAATCTTCACTTAAACTATTTATTACAGGGATATTTTTAAACAAATCCGACATTTTTTTGTCTTCATAAAATATATCCTGTTCTTCAGAGTATTTATAAAAATGATTATTAGTTTGAAAGTATATTTTATTATCGATCATTTGAATGCTTCCGATGTTTTTATATTTTGAAGTTAAATGATTTATCTTTTTGATAGATGAAAATCTCGTGAGATCACTGCTAAAAGACATACGATAAATAGACTCATCTTTCTTTAACCATAAATAAGATTGATCGAGCTCAAAATATTTGAAGACTTGTCAAATCCGGCGACTTGGTTTTTAAATACCAGCCCGTTTGGCGTTTTTTGAAAAATAGCAAAACCATCATAATTTGAGCCAATTAAATATCCGGGTTTACGGGAATTTTTTTGAATCCAAAATATCCTTTTGAATCGATTACATTCGTTACCCTGTCACCTTGTATTTGTAATGCACCTCTGTTATTTGCACATATAAGCAATCCGTCAATTACCTGAACGTTCCATGATTGTGCTGTTGTTCCTTCAACAAGTTTAAAAATATCTTCTTTAAAACTGTTAGTATCGTTGTTCCAGGCATGGTAGAAAACACCTTGATTCGTTGCTACATATAAATTGCCTTCATGTATTACAGAAGCGTAAACAGTACTAATATCATAACTAAAACCAAAATAAGTAAACGGCGAACCTTCATTTATAAAAGCAATACCATTATCTAGGCCCAGCCACAGATTATTTTTATTATCAATGAAAGAGGTTAAAACAGTATTGTTTTGTAATCCCTTTTTTCTGTTGATATGCTGAATAATTTTTCCGTTAAAATCACAAATTATAATGCCATCCAAAACGGAGTTTAGAACTATAAAGTTGTTTTTTATAATGACTCCGCCTAACGAACTGTTCTTTTTAATGAAATTATTAGCTTCAGTATTCCACGGTTTGATTGTATTGTTCTCATAGATAAAAAGACCTTTATCCAGTGTTATAATTAATATTTTTTCTTTGGAGATTGAATACATCGCCCAAACCTCGGTATTGTTTAGGGAGGTTGTATTTGGTAAAGAATACAATTGACCGTTACGGTATTCTAAAATTCCTTTTCTTCATCCTGCAGATATAATTTTTTGTTTACTATAAATGAAAACTGGAATCGTTTTGGAGCTTTTAATATAGATAGCTTTCCGTCTTTATAAATATATATTCTTGCAAACGACTGAAAGATTACCTGATTGTTAAAAGAATGTATTTTCCAGATAAAATCGATTATTTTGATTTTATTGGCGTCTACTTTTTTAGATAATGAAGTATATTCTAGTTTTCCTTTTTCATTTGGTTTAAAATAACCAAATTCATTATAACCGCCCACGAATATTTTTCCGGAATCATCAATTTTCAAACATCTTACCGAAGTTAAGTTTGGCAATGGATATTGTCGCCATGAAGAGCCGTCAAATTGTAAAAGACCACTATTATTTGCGAAATATAGATTTCCATTCTTATCCTGATCTATGTTCCAGTTTTGTGTGCCTCCTTTATATTCATTTCGTTTGTAATTTCTCACATCCGGAAGTCCAATATTTTTAACCTGCCCAAAAAGTGTAATTGTGAATAGTGTAAAAAAAATAATAATAAATATGATTTTCTCAATTTCATAATTTTTATAGCTTGTTTCGGTTTTTTATATTTAAATTGTTGTTTTACAGCTATTTAGTGCGTTTATTAACATACTATTTCGTTGTAGAAGGTACTTTTTTATATAAAAATAAGCAATCTTACCTAACTGTAGTGTTTATTTTTGCAATTAACATTTTCATAACATCTGTAATTTATTATTTAAGTATTTAAATATCAAATGATTATAAAAAAAATGATCGGTTTTTGTAATGTAATAAAATTTAATTTGATGTGTTTTTGTAATGAATTTTAATTGTTGATAGTAAAAAAATAACATTATTATTGCATCAAATTACTAATTAATTAACCAAAATTTTTAGAAAAATGAAATTAACAAAATTACTTATTTTTTGTGTTTCGTCTTTGTTATTCTCGGTTATAGCTGTGGCTCAGGATGTCACAGTAAATGGAGTTATAACTGATGAAAGTGGAATGCCGGTTCCGGGTGCTACTATTGTATTAAAAGGAACAACAAAGTCAACGGCATCAGATTTTGATGGAAAATTCCAAATTCAGGCCGCTTCAAACGGTGTTTTAACAGTTACTTTTATTGGATACGCTCCGGTAACTGAAGCTGTAAATGGGAGAACAAAGATTACAATTCAATTAAAACCAGAATCGCAAACATTAAATGAAGTTGTGGTTGTGGGATATGGAACGCAAAAGAAATCAGTTGTAACGGGAGCAATCTCGAGTGTAAAAGCCGCTGATCTTGAAAAAGTACCAAACGGACGTGTAGAGCAAGCTTTACAAGGTCGTGCAGCAGGTGTTACTGTTGCAGCTACTTCCGGACAGCCTGGTGCAGCTTCAAAAGTGCGTATTAGAGGTATAACTACTTTTAGAGAAGGAGGAAATGATCCTTTATGGGTTGTTGATGGTGTTGCTGTAGATGCAAATGCAATTGGTTTTATCAATCAAAGCGATATTGAATCTATCGAGGTGCTTAAAGATGCTGCTTCTGCTGCAATTTATGGTACTCGTGCTGCGACAGGAGTTATTTTGGTTACGACTAAAAGGAAAATCAGGAAAAATTTCTGTAAATTATAATGGTTTTGCAGGTACATCTGGTCCGGCTAAAAGATTAAAATTACTGAATGCTACAGATTATGCTACATTAATGAATGAAAGATCTGTACGTGATGGTGGTGCAAAAAAATATGCGGATCCGGCATCTTTTGGTAATGGAACTAATTGGCAGGATGCAATTTTTAATGATTCAGCTTTTAGATACACACACGAATTAAGCATTAGCGGAGGTGGTGAAAAATCTACTTTTTATGCCTCTTTCGGTATTCAGGATCAGGAAGGTATTGTTGCAACAGATATTTCGAATTATACAAAGAAAAATTTCCGTTTAAACTCAACACATAAAATTTCTGACTATTTTACTTTCGGACAGACTTTTGGTTACACACACCAAAAAACGAAAGGTATTGGAAATACAAACAGTGAGTTTGGAGGTCCTTTAAGTTCTGCAATTAACTTAGACCCGATTACTCCGTTAGTGGAGACAAACCCAGCATTAAATACTACTGGATATTATGCAAATGCAGGTATTATTAGAGATGCTAATGGAAATCCTTACGGAATTTCTCCTGTGGTTCAACAAGAAATGACGAATCCTTTAGGTTATATCCAAACAAGATTAGGTCAATTCGAATGGTCAGATGATTTTGTTGGAAATGCTTATTTAGAGGCTAACATCACTCCACATTTAAAATTCAGAACAACGCTTGGTGGTAAATTAGCGTATTGGGGTAAAGAAGGTTTTACACCGATGTTTTACCTAAATCCAAACATGAAAGCGGATAGAAATAATTTCAGCCAGATAATAACAGATCTCTTGCATGGACTCTTGAAAATATTTTACATATTCTAATAAATTCGGAGATCATACGGTAAACATTTTAGCAGGACAAGGAGCTTATGTAGAAAACATTGGTGGTTCTATTGGAGTAAGTATGTTTGGTTTGCCAATTACAAGTTATAAAGATGCATCTTTTAATTTTGACATTCCACAAACAGACAGAGTAAACAGAGCAAGTGATTTTGTTGAGCACAAATTATCTTCATTGTTTTTACGTGCCAATTATGATTACATGGAGAAATATCTTTTCACAGGAATTGTTCGTCGTGACGGATCAACTCGTTTTGGTGAAAATAAAAAATGGGGAGTTTTCCCTTCATTCTCTTTAGGATGGGTACTTTCAAAAGAAGCATTCTGGAAAGAAAACAATGTAGTGAATAGTTTAAAACTACGTGGAGGTTACGGAGTTGTTGGTAATGATAATATCGACGATTTTAAATACAGAGCTTTAGTAGTAGGAGGATATAACTATTCTGTTGGACCAAATGGTGACATTACAACAGGTTACATTTGCACAACAAAAGTACTTTCATTGAGGGTGAGATGTCAGAAGGAGGTCAAGGTAAATTAAGCGATGGCTCGACATTAGCAGATGAATTTGCAGTTACTACAATAAACAAGAAGGTGGTGGAATTAAGGGTTATGCAGATGAAAAGTCATTTGGTAATTTTTGGCATGGAATTCAAAAGAACCTAACTCCAAATGGTTTAGATACTAGAACAATTGGACAAAATCTATTAGGATTAACTTATCCTTGGAGGCAATAATCCAAAAACATATAGTGGGGCTGATGATTTCTCTTATGTTCCTTCAAGACTTGCAGAATATCCTGCTATTGGACATGACAGGAGGTATGCAATTATTGGAACAGCAGGAGCAGGAGGACTTTTTGGAGACACCAAAGCTATAGGTGCAGATTGGAGATTCGTGGACAAGAATTATCAATATTAACTTTACCAGTAGATTTAAAACAAAAGTACAAGCTGGGCTGTTAGGAGTTGGTTTAGGCTTGTTTTCAACAGGCAAGACAGTAATACAGTTAAGTAGTCCTTACAACGGAGGATTGGGTACAGTTCTATTATGGGATAGTGTAGCCAATAAAGGAGTAAATAATCAACCATCTAGTAAATAATTATGGAAAATTTAAAAAGAAAAGCAAAAAGAAGTTCATTATTACTTTCTCTATTATATGTTGGTTTGGGAACAATAGCATTTTGTGTTCTTATCCTCCTTTTTATGGAGATTGGTTTTAGTAGTGCTGTTAATTACGTTTCCTGTAAGTATTCTAAGTTTTGAATATTAATTGCGGGTAATATTACACTGCAGTGATAATTGTTCAATTAATTACGTTTGTGTGTTTTTTGGTATTTGTGTTATAAATTTTTACTTAAATGTATAATAAAGAAAGTAAAGTGCAATTATCAAATGATGATAATTCTAAAGAAATATAAAACCCTCGCTCTACGAAGAGTTTCTTATGAAAAGCTGCGCAAATGTCTCTGACTTTGCGCAATTTTTTTATGTGTTCTTATAAATAAAAGTCTTTCAATTTTTTACGTTTAGGCCTTATATTGCTTTGATTTTTTACATTCAGAAAACAACATTCATGAAAAATTAGTTTTAAAGTCAGGAGACTTTATGAGGTTTATGTTTTCAATTATATTTGTTTGAAATGGTGCAAAGTCAGAGACATTTGCGCAGCGTGAACAAGAACACTTCGGTCAGCGAGGGGTTCGGAAGCATGGACAGATGTAAGCATGACCTCAATAGCAGTTTCAGCAGGAGCAGGTGCATTAAGTGGGGGAATATCATCATTAAATCAATATAAAAATGCATCTAGAGTTGCAAAATTAGCCGTTGATGTTGCCACTGATGCAGGAGTAAGTGCGGCAGGTCAGGGTATTAAAGAAGGTAAGGTTCGTTAAAAAGCACACTTATTGATGTTGGTGCTGGAAGACTTGCAGCAGGTATAGGTAAAAAACTAGAAAAAAGCGCGTTAAACTCTTCAACTGGTAAAAATTAACAGCTGCGGTTAATACTGAAAAAAATATAGCTCGTGGAAAATCAAATGTGGCTTCTAAAGCGAAAGCAAATGTTAGTGGAGCAACCAAAAAGCTCGAAAATTATGTTGCTAGGAGAGCTAGTACAGCTGCTACAGCCGCTTCAGGAACTGCGTCTACGGCTGTATCAAAAGCAACAGAAAAAAAGAAAACTACTGGTCAATAAAGAAATAAAAATATTATGAAAAATAAATTAATTAGTTGGATAAAAAAACCAGAGAATATAATATTATTAGTTATATTTTCTGCAATAACCATTATGGGCATAATAGATGGTAATCTAATTATATAATAAAAGTTTATGCAGGAATTGCCTTGTTTAGTGTATTTATAGGATTAATCCTTTATTTAAAAAGCAAATTTTGGTAACGTTTGGATTATGTAACGTACCCGATAGCACAGATTTGTAATCTGTGTACACAAAGAGAATCAAAAAAGCCCTAGATGCTGGAGGTCTAAAGAATGGCGAAGTTAGTAAAAATGAAGGTCTCTTTGGAACACCAATATTAAACTTTAGTCCTAGTTCAAAACAAGCAGAAATAGAAAAAAGTAATAAAGGTACTGATGTTGATAAAAAATTAATTCCTACAAAAAATTAAGTTTAAATGAAAAAAAGTATTAAATATATCTCGATAATTGTTTTAATTGGTATAGTGTATTATTTGGTAAGCGTCTCTGTTCATAATAGTGGTCAATTCATAAACTATTATTTTTATCCTTCATCCTCTATTAGTGAGTCTAAGGAAAAAAATATTTTTTCTAATAAGATTTCTAAGGAAAACATCCAAATAACAGGTAGTAAGCAAATAAATCAGAAAATAGAAGAATTAGAGTTTTGGTTGGATAAAGCTATAACTAAAAAGAATTTCGGTATGAGTGGAATTCTCTCTTATGATATAGTTGACGATAATAGTAGGACACTAAGGATAGCGTATAAGAATACCAAAAAAACATACTCAACAGCTTATGACGATATTATTTGGTTTAAATTAGAAAACGGTCAAATGAAAACCCAATTACAACGACGGGAAGATTTTATAAGCTTGGAACTAAGGCAAGAATCCATTTTTATGATAATGACAAAAAAAATGAAATTGGAACAGTAATTATAGAAATTAAATAAGTATTCTATTTGACCACGATACTGCAGATTTGCAATCTTGCCAATAATTAGAATCAAAAAGCCATTCCATAACGGAGTGGCTTTTGATTTTATAGCACTTTAAAGTGTACCAAACTGTTAAATAAAATCCATGTTAGCCTGCAAATGCTAGGTAATTTCAGTAGATTTAAAAAATAGCACTCAGAGCATACTCCCTCCCTGTATCGGCTATTTTGATACGAGAAACCGAGATTTTTAGTGTCAAATTACCCCTCGCTCTACGAAGAGTTTCTTATGAAAAGCTGCGCAAATGTCTCTGACTTTGCGCAATTTTTTTATGTTCTTATAAATAAAAGTCTTTCAATTTTTTACGTTTAGGCCTTATATTGCTTGATTTTTTACATTCAGAAAACAACATTCTAAGAAAATTAGTTTTAAAGTAAGGAGACTTTATGAGGTTTATGTTTTCAATTATATTTGTTTGAAATGCCGCAAAGTCAGAGATTTTTGCGCAGCGTGAACAAGAACACTTCGGTCAGCGAGGAGAAAAGAGGTTCCGGGATCTAGAACAACAAAATTTAAAAAAATTTAAATCATGAAAATAAATATTATTTTTTTTACTGCTTGTATTATCTTTTTCGTGCAATAAACAATCGGAAAAGAATAATTTAAAAAAAGTAACAGCCTCATTGAATTATGAAAAATACTATAATTTAAAACAAAAAGCTAAAAAGCTTGCGGATAGCGCTTTGACTTATGGAGATACAAATTCATATAAGTTAGCTTTTAAACAATATGGTTTATTAAATTCTTATGAGGAATTTTTATATTATGCTATAAAGATGTCACAAATACATGATTTTAGCGAAGCTTTTTTGATACATATTATCTATTAACATTACGTGAGAAAGACAGTTCAAGTAAATCAAATAATCTAGCGAATTATTATTTATTTAAAGCATATGAAAGAGGAAATATTCATGCTAAATATGAAGTTGGTGAAATTTACTCAAATCCAAAAGACATACCAAAATCATCTTATTATTTATTTAAAATCGTTAATACAGCAAGGTAGATATATTTACAAAAAATTGACTTATAAGTCGTTTTTTTGTTTTAACTGTTTCTCTAGCAAACAACTGTCTTACTCCAGACAGAATCATTATTACCACTCCCGCACGAATCCTTTCATTTGGCCGTTACAAGGATAAGGTCTTTTAGAGATGCAATCTTTGATATTTACTAAGATAAAAATTGGAAACTTTAAATCATTTTAGTTTCTCAAAAGTAAGAGGTATTTGCCTAACGGAGTATTTTTGAACGCAAAAAGTTAACTAAAAACGATTATAATTATTCTTCTTTCATCCTCATTCAATATATTAATTCCAGTTGCATATCAGTAGTAATAATTCTACATTTTGACTTAATTGAACAGTAAGATTGGTTAAAAATTATATTTTTATTGAATAATCAAATAAAAAAAACACATTATTTAAAAATACAATAATCAAAACTTTTCTTTCATTTTAAAAGTTAAAATTAAAGAAATATAATATATATTTAACCAAATTTTACTAAAAGCCAAAAACCAATTTATAGATTAATTTATGAAAAAACATTACTATTATTTATTTGTTCTTATTTTTTTCTTTTTTAATGTTAGATCTCAAACTCAGGTTCCAGGAGGAGATAATCCCACAGAACCAATCGATCAGGGACCAATTGGAGGTGGCACCGATACTCAATCAACAAATCTTAACGATTTACTTTATAGTGAAATTTTTACTCCAAAAATTGGTGCTCCAAATGCAGCCGGTTTTAAACAGGTGAATTTTTCAAGTGTTGGAGAATATACCGGTTCCGCAAGTATAAATGTTCCAATATACCAAATTCAAATAGGACAAATTAATATTCCAATTGAATTAAATTACTCTTCAACAGGTGTTAAAGTCGATGAAACCGCTTCTAACGTTGGTCAAAACTGGTCTTTAAATGCAGGCGGAATTGTAACAAAAGTAATAAAAGGAATAGAAGATTTTAAGCTTAGTGTTGAAGGAGCATTAGGTGATCCTATCAGTCATAGATTAAAATTTTCCCAACTTGGTACAAGTACTGTATTAGGAATGAGACTCAAGGAAGTTGGATGGCTTTTGCAAAATCAAAACATTTCTTTAAATAATTACTACGATATAACTTCTGGTGTTGATAAAGTCTACACATTGTTTGATATGGGAATCATAACTACAAAAAAAGATTTATCTCCTGATTTATTTTATGTAAATGCACCAGGGCTTAATACATCCTTTACCCATAGAAAAGATGCCTCGGTAATGGAAATTGCTTATCAGGGTAATAAAATTACAACTACAATAGGCAAATCACCAGTTATTCCGTTTTTTCCAGAATTTAGAGATAATATTAAATTTCAGGGAGATTTAAGCTTTTTCGATGGAGGGCCACAAAGAAAAATACTGGGAGTTAATAAAATAGAGATAACTAATATAAACGGAACTCAATATGTATTTGATCAATTAGATGTAAATCAATATGTTAACCGAGATGTTTTTACTACCTATGCAAGTATAGAATCTAGCAGAGATCTTACATCTCAGGAAATAATGGCTTATAAGTTAAGCTCGATAAAAGATTTCAAGGGCAATGAGGTTACGTTTACCTATGAAAAATATGCTATAAATTATCCTGAATATCGAAAAACATCTGATTATGAAGTAACAAATAATAGTGGTAATCAATCGACTCAAAATTTAAGTTCTACTGAAATTAGGTTTCCAAATTTAAACAGAATAAGTAAAATAAATTATGCTGAAGGATCTGTTGAATTTAAGTATGAAGAGCCTAGAAAAGATTTGCCGGAGATTATGCTTTATCAAAAATCATTATTAAGGACATTAATAACAATATTATAAAAACGATAAAGTTAGAATATGACTATATGGTTTCTAATAACAAGTGCGCTGAACCTACTTGTAAAAGACTACGCCTATTAACGGTACAGGAAACAGGAAAAAACAATGCAGTTATACCTCCATATCGATTTTTTTATAATGATGATATTAAACTTCCGGAAAGAGGTTCAACTATTACAGATTATTTAGGATATGCAAATGGTCCTGTACCAAGTGAATATAATAATGTAACTTCTGTGAGTTGTGCTTCTTGCCTTATTCCTCCTCCTAAATTATATTACAGCCCTAATAAAAAAGATTTATCAGTTTCTCCCTTCCCTATTTTTCCTTCAAGTTTTGTTACTCAAGGAAGGTCGTTACAGCCTTCTTTACCTTATACAAAATCGGGTGTTTTAAATAAAGTACAATATCCAACTGGTGGCAGAGAGGAATTTGAATATGAATTAAATGATTTTTATTCTTCCTTAACCGGACAAAATGTTCAATCTGGCGGTTTAAGAATTTCAATTCATAAATTGGTAGATACGAAAGGAGCTATACAAGTACACAAGTATAATTACCTTGATATTAATGGTAATTCTTCTGGTATTCTAAATAATTTACCTACACTTGGAATTTCTCATGCCTATAGCGAATCATTAGCAGCTACTTACTTAGGTATAGGGTCATACTCACTTCAAACAGGGCTTGTGCTGCATACTTTTACAAGTTCAAGAACTGATTTTGACGTAGTGGAAGGATCAAACGTAGGATATTCTAGAGTTTTGATTAAAGAAAATGCTGATAACGGTTATGTGGAAAAGATATTTTCTACAAGAAAGGATTTTCCAATCGAACAACCATTGTTTACATACAGAGATTATGATAAAAACAAGATTCAGTTTGGTTTAAATAATGGATGGAGGCTTCCTACAACTAATAATACTGAATTATTAATTGGTAAACTAAAGTTTATTAGAAAATACGACAAAAACAATATTCTGGTTGAAGAAACCAAAAATAGCTATCAATATGATATTTTTGATCAAATTACTGATAAAGTTGGGATTTCGAGGAAAGAAGTTTTTCCTTCTGAACATTTTGATGCTGAACCAATAGAACCGGATTTTGCATTTTATCCTTCTGTGTATGCCAGTAGAAATTTAACTAATGAAACTAAAACAGTAACAAAATACGATCAAAACAAGGTTCAAAATATTACTACAACTACTTATGATTTAAAATATTCATTGCCAAAAGCAGTAGAAAGTGTCGTTAATGAGTCCGGAGTTACAACTTCTTTAATAAAAGAAACCAGTTATCCGCATAACTTTACAACTCCTTTAATGACAAGTCTTGTCACTGCTAATCGTATTGCAGAACCAGTGCTTTTAAAAACTTTACGCAAAACAGGCGAAAGCCAGGAAGATCTTACTTCACAAGAAGTATTATACAATAGTTTTACTAAAGGCAACAAAACTTTGATTCTGCCAAGAGCAATACAAACTCTTAAAGGAATACAAACAGCGACTAATCAATTTGAAGAAAAAATCCAGTTTCATGATTATGACAAGTTTGGTAATTCAATAGAATCATCCAAAAAAAATGACACGCATTCCGTATATTTATGGGGATATAACTACTCTAAACCTATTGCTAAAATTGAAAATGCAACTTATTCTCAAGTGATGACTTCATTGGGGAAAAGTAATTCTGAAACTCTTGAGTATTTGCAAAGCTATACAGAAGAACAATTAAAAAATGAAATTGAAAAGATAAGAACCAATTTAGGCAGTGCAATGGTTACGTCTTATATATACAAACCTTTAATAGGTATTACAACAATTGTGGATCCAAAAGGAAATTTAATTTCATATGAATATGATGATTTAAATCGCCTTAAAAAAATCAAAGACCAGGATCAAAATATTATTGAAGAATATTGTTATGGTTATAATGGCGTACCTAATGATTGTCAAAACAGCATAAGAATTCCATCAGAAGAAGATAATTCAATTTATGATACTGATTTACAAGTAATAGTTGGTGATTATACATCATATAAAATACCTGTAGCTTGTGGCAGAGGAGTAAGCTGGGAAGACAAATTACCAGATGATGCTCCATACAAAGGAAGAAACATCTTAAGCCTTCATGATAAGTTTTACTTTCCCAATCCTTCTCAGACAGGTGTACATTATACCCCGGGTTATACACCATTACCTGATGATTATAGACAACTAAATCTGCCTTATCCTTTGGAAGAATATACGTGTAATTATTATGCCGAAAGGTCTGGTTATTCTTTTAGCCTTGCAGGATTAGAAAATCCTAAATTTCTTGGACCAAACAGAGTTATTGAATTAACGTGGTGGATGGAAATTGATGGAAAAAAAATAGAACTTCCGCAAGCTCAGGAATATTCAAATATCTTTTTTATACCAAAATGTTTAGAAGGAACTTTTGGCAGAATAGTTTGTTCTGCAAAAATAACATCAGGTTATGATCGTGAGGATCCTATTAGAAAGACTGTCATTTATCTGGCAAAAAGCAATTTAATGCAATTTAAAAGCGGGCTGGATGATTATGATAATTTACCTGCCTTTTATAAGTTAAGTATTTCTGATTTTTATTCTGGTGATGTTTGCAGCAAAACTTCAGGATATGGAATTGGAAATAATTCGGGAACAACACCTGCAGATCCCGGATATTGGAATGATTCTCCGTGGACAATTGATAATGGCAACCCAGAGCCATCTGATTTTAAAATATGGGTCGATAATTTTCAATTTTATGACATTCCTGTTCCGGCATGGCTTCCAACAACTTTTACCTGGACAGGTGTTACTAACCCTAGCTTACATCCTTTATTTAATTTTCCTAGACCAACAGGCGGAATTCATAATGAAGATATATTTACTCCTATAGCTTTTCCATCTTTCATAACTTTTCCGTATATGCTGGAATATTATACTAGTTTTTATGTGAATAAAGGAGCATATAGATTTGATAGGGAATCTGTAATTCAAAAAGTAGAAAATAGTTCTAGTTATACTTTTAATTGGTATTTAAAAATTGAAAACACTGGACAGCAAATTCCAATCATTAGAACTTTAGAATCTAGAGATCTTTTCTTTATTCCGCCATCGCTAAACGGAAAGAGAGGAAAATTAATTTGTATTGCTACAAAAAGATTTGATTCGGGTCCGCCTTTGTCTTTTGAAAGTGAAATAATAACTTTTCAACAAGGATTATCAAGTAGCGACAATCTAAATTATCAAGCTGACTTTCTTTCTGAAGACGGACTATAATTTAGAGGATTTAAAAACCTAATCATAAGATTACGATGAAAAAAAACAAACGATATAGCATACAAATTATTTTGTTGTTATTTACTATATATACGACAGCTCAAACTCCGGCAACAATAACAAAAGGAAGCATAAATACACCTTATACAGTAACAGGAAATGAAACCCTTATTGCAACACAAAGTATTACACTTAGCCCTAATACTTATATACTGGCCGGAAGTACATTTTGGGCAAAAATTAGTGCCGACGAATACATTCCTCCTTTTGCTTTAAGCAATGAAAATTTCGTTTTTACGCGCAAATATCAAACGGGTTTAAAGTCTAGTGATGCCATAGCAAATAATTCTGACGTTATAGAAGGTGTTGTATATTATGATGGCTTAGGCAGACCAATTCAGAATATTGGTATAAAGGCTTCGCCTAATAAAACAGATATTATTACACATACTGCTTATGATAATATTGGTAGACAAGAAAAAGAATATTTACCGTATATGGATAATTTGGGTTCTGTTGCATCATACAGAAAAAGCGTTGATGCACAATCCGGAACTATTGATTACTATAAATTAAATTATCCTCAGGATATTGATAATGCGCTTCCTAACCCATTTTCTCAAAAGAAGTTTGAAAACTCACCTTTAAATCGTGTATTATTGCAAGCTTCTCCCGGAAAAGACTGGGCATTAGGTTCTGGTCACGAAATAAAACTAGACTATCAAACCAATAGTGCAACAGCAGCTGATGAAGTTAAACTTTATGTGGTTACAACAACATTAAATTCTGATGGTGTTTATGTTCCAGCTGTTTCTACTACTACAACTTATTCTGATAATCAATTGTATAAGAGTATAACTAAAGATGAAAATTGGGTAAGTGGTAAAAATAATACAACAGAAGAATTTAAAAATAAAGAAGGAAAACTTATTTTAAAACGCACTTATTCTAACTATGCATCTCAAACAGAAGTTAAGCACGATACCTATTACATTTATGATATTTATGGAAACTTAACTTATGTTTTATCCCCTAAAGCCGAAGGAGCAATAAGTGATTCTGCTTTAAAAGAATTGTGTTATCAATATAGATATGATACAAGAAATAGGCTAGTTGAAAAAAAATTGCCTGGTAAAGAATGGGAATATATTATTTATGATAAATTAGACAGACCGATACTTTCGCAAGATGCTAATTTAAAAGCCAGCAACAAATGGATGTTTACTAAATACGATGCTTTTGGCAGACCTGTATATACAGGTGAATACATAAATTCCGTACAAATAACCAGACCTTCTGTACAAGCCTTGGCAAATGATAGTTCAGCTTTATTTGAAAACAAACAGGCTGACGCTTTAAATATTAACGGTACAAGTGTAAATTATTCTAATATTGTTTTTCCAAATACAGGAATTGACCTTTTTACCATAACTTATTATGATAACTATCTTGATATAGATTTAGATCAGGGAACAGCGGCTATATCATATGGCATTACACCTGCTACCAATGCCAAAGGACTAGCCACCTGTTCTAAAGTACGTATTCTAGGAACATCAGCCTGGACAACCAATGTTAGCTATTATGATACTAAAGGAAGATCTATTTATAATTATAATAAAAATAATTATTTAAATATAGTTGCATCAGTAAAAACCCAGTTAGATTTTGCTGGTAAAACACTACAGACTACCTCTACACATAAAAAAGACAGTGATGGTATGATAACTATCATTGATACTTATTCTTATGATCATGCAGGCAGAGCATTAACACAAAAACAAACTATTAATAATCAGCCGGAGGAAATAATTGCAAATAATGCATACGATAGTTTAGGGCAGCTAATAGCGAAAGGTGTTGGCGGTAAAGCAACAACACAATCACGACTACAAAACGTTGATTACAGCTACAATATTAGAGGCTGGTTAAAAGGTATTAATAATGTAAATAACATTAGTAATAATTTATTTGCTTTTCAGATAAACTATAACACTCCAACAACGGGAGCTCCATTGTTTAATGGCAATATTAGCCAGACCTTTTGGAGAACAGCCAATACTGACAATAGTTTAAGAAATTATACTTATAATTATGATAATTTAAACAGGTTAACACAAGCTACAGATAATTCAACCATAAACCCGGGAAGATATAACGAAGGTATCAAATATGATAAAAATGGTAACATTATGAGTATTTTAAGATTAGGGAATACCAATTCTACCGCTACTCTATTTGGTACTATGGACAATCTGGTTTATGCTTATGATACTGGAAATAAGCTCACCAAAGTAGAAGATGTATCAGGCAGTACCGAAGGATTCAATAATGGAAGTAATACTGCTGTTGAGTATACTTATGATAATAATGGAAACGTGAGTACTGATAGTAATAAAGAAATTACTGCTATACTATATAATTATTTGAACCTTCCTGTAGAAATAAAATTTAGAGATGATGATTATTCAAAAATTAATTATATTTATGATGCTTTAGGAACAAAACAAAAGAAAAGAGTAAACAAAGAGGGAGACGTAACAGAAACTATTTATGCCGGAGCTTTTCAATATGTTCAAAATTTTGAAGAAGGTAACGGATCTGTTTTAAAATTTATTAACCAACCAGAAGGTTATATTGAGCCTATTGGCAGTTCTTATAAATATGTATATCAATACAAAGATCATTTAGGTAATATAAGATTGAGTTATGCTGATAATAACAATGATGGTGTAATTACAAGCCAGACAAATTCTCAGACTTTATGGCAAGACAGTTTTGAAAACCCAACAGGTTGGGATGGTACCGGTGCCAGCTGGGGACATGCTTTAGATGCATTTGACACAGCTGTAAAACATTCTGGTAATCGCTCAGGAAGAATAGATGTACATGTGGAAGACGTATCGAGATCTGTGCACAGTACACAGTGGATTGCCGTAAACAATACTGTAGATACGCAATATCGTATTTCAGGATGGGTTCTTTTAGAAAACATAACACAATGGTCTCGTGCCAGATTGGAACTGATGGGAAAAAAAGAAGGAGAAACTGAATATACAACACTGTATGATTATAAATACATCACTACTAAAGGCGAATGGATATATGTTGAAAAGATTGTTACGGTACCAGCCAATATTAAAACGATAAATTCAAGAATAACCCTTGATTACAACACTGGTACTGTAAAGGGAAGTGCATGGTTTGATGAGTTAAAAATAGAAAAAATAACACAAAATGGGCAAAACGAAATAGTGGAAGAAAACAATTATTATCCTTTTGGATTAAAACAGAAGGATAACAATAATATGATCGTTTCATCAAATCCAGCTCAGAAGTATAAGTACAACGGCAAGGATCTCCAAGACGAGCTGGGGCTTGGATTCTATGACTTTGGGGCACGTAATTATGATCCAGCGATTGGTCGCTGGATGAATATTGATCCTTTGGCTGAAACATCCAGAAGATTTAGTCCTTATACATACGCACTTAATAATCCTGTCTTTTTTATTGATCCTGATGGAATGCAGGCGACATATAATTGGGAAGAACATAACAAAGGAAATAAAGGAGTATATAATGATGGTGATAAAACTGTTTCTTTTAGCGATGCCATGGGTAGTATTGGTTTAAATAGTAACGGAAGTGAAAATAAAAGCGATGAAACATCAAATGATGGTAGTGAACCACCAGTCAATTTTTTCGCACGTGATCATTCTAATTTCGCTGGAACATTTGATGAAAAAAATAAACCAGAAAATTACCAAATTGGAGATGGGATTTTTGACGTCTTTGGTCATGGAGGAGTTGATGGAGAAGGCGAAGGTTTTTTTGCTGATTATAAAACGGGTGGTCCTTTTATTGATAATGCTCAAGATTTTGATACAAGAATGTCAAAGGTAAGTCCTGCATATAAAAAACAAATAGAAGGCGGATTTGGGGCTTTTACAATAAATCTTTTTATATGTCAAGGAGGCTCCGGAAATAAATCTATGGCAAAAAAAATATCTAAAGCTCATCCAAACGCAACAGTTGTTGCATTTGATGGTTTTGTTATGTATGGAAATGATGCAAGTGGGAAGTCTGTAATTAATGGAGCAAGTTCAAATATCAAATATAATGATAATAAAGGTTATAGAGTAGTTTATCAAAATGGAAAAGAAATCAGTAGGATGCTATATAGCACATATAGGGCATCTGGTAAATTGTTTTAATATGAAAGTAACAAATTTAATAATTTTGGCTATTGTTAGTTTTATCTTTTGTAATTGTAAAGATAATAAAGAGGTAAAGCCTAAGATTGAAGATAATTCGAAATCAACTTTAGGAGTTTATCAAGATTATTTTAATGATAAAAAGAAGGTTGATAGTTTAATGGACAAAATAGTAAATAAAGGTGATACATTAGCCTATAAGGAACTATCTATGATTTATGCATTAAGCGGTCACAGGTCTGATTATTTGCGTGTGTCGTTAATAATGGCAAACAAATATCAATATGCTCAAGCGTATTATGATGTATATAACGATTTGTATCGAACTAATAGTTATATAAGTGGTAATGATGAAGAGACAATTGAAGATTTAAATGTATTGGATACAGAGACTAGAAATTTAGCCATCAAATATTTAGAAAAATCAGCAAGTAGAGGCTATACAAAAGCTAGAAAAAGCTTATTGTTGTACAACAGTAAAGGTGAATTGTTGAAGAATAAGTAATTATAAATAACTCAATACAAAGGAAAAGCTGCGCAAAAGTCTCTGACTTTGCGCTTTTTTTGTTGCTTTAAAACGTGAATTTCATAAAAGTTCTTAACTTTTTACAATTAGCTTTCAAATAATACTGATGTCAATTAATTGCATTTATAAAAGACTAAGATTAAAAAAGTATTAAATTGTAATTGAATTTTATTTGAGTTTTTATTAAAATCTAGTTTAAAGTCAGGAGACTTTATGAGGTTTATTTTTTTCAATTATATTTGTTTCAAATGGCGCAAAGTCAGAGACATTTGCGCAGCTGGTGTGCTTTAATAAATAAACTAATGATTAATAATGAAAGCAAAATACTTACAATTGTGTTTTTTCGTAAACTGTTTACTTAGTTCATGTAATGATGGAATTTTAAAAGATTCTGAAATAAGAGAAACAAAAGAAATTATTTTAAATTCTGGGAATAAGGATTTATATACCAGACTATGTATATACTTCGATGAAAAAGGAGACTTTGAATCTTCATTGCCATATTCAATAGTTATGGCGTATAAATATAACGACAAGGATGCTTACTATAATATTTATAGAACTATGATTCGAATTAAAATCCGCATTTTTTTTGAAAGAATACTACCGCTATCCAAAAATTTCTCATGAAAAGCTGAATGTCTCCTAACTTCGCACCCATTTGAATCAAACAAAAGCCACTTCATTAAACGGATTGTTTTGAGGAAATTTCAAACTAAAAAGCTCTGGAATCTTCAATAAAAAACTCCATTATTTCAATGGAGTTTTTTATTGCTTTTAAAGGTTATTTCCCTTTCATTAATTTTTCTAAATACTCAACTTTATCTTTTTCAGCCTGCAATAAACGTTCGTAAAGTTTTTTATTTTCATCGTAAGATTCAATTAGTTTGTCTAATGGATTAAATGTACAATGATAATTCCCTACAGTTCCCTGACTATTATCGTAAAAATTATTGAAATAATTAAATACGCTTTCTTCTGAAAAATTTTTAATTGCTTCTACACTTACTCCAAGAGCTTTCGCCACCTCAATAAGTTTTTCTTCATCTATGGTTTCACTATTTTCCATAGCAGATATAGCTTGTTGGTTTGTTCCTAAAGCTTGTGCCAAAGCTTCCTGCTTCATGTCTTTCAGTTCACGAATACGGCTGATTTTTCGCCCTATATGATTTGGTTTTGTTAATGTGCTCATAGTTCAAAGATAATAATTACCAATAAAGAATTAAGTGAAATGTAAAAAACAGGTTCCGAACTGTAGGATACGGTTAATCTATTATTTACTTGCTGTGTATTAAACAAAAATACAATTATTCGGGCAGGTATCAACCAGAAATTTAAAATTATACTTTTTGAAATTGTAGAAGCAGAATTAAAGCGATTGGAAAATACTGAATCTAAAAAATAAAAAATATCTCCAAAAAAGACAAAAAAAAGCCACTCTAATTTAACGAAGTGGCTTAATTTTTTTTCTAGAAAAGAATTTTATTTTTTTGATGATTTTTCAAGGGTTTCTAATCTTTTATTCTGCTCTTCAATAACTTTTAATAGTTTCTCCGTTTTCTTTTCCTGCTCTATCGCATAAAGAGTCAATTCCTCTACCTTTTTAAGCAAAGCCATATTCATTTCTGCTAATTGAATTCCGTTTTTCTCGAATTCTTTTGCTGACGGGATTTCAGGTAAATGGCTATTTTGATTTACATAGTTTTCTACTTCTTGCAGACTTCTTAATTTATAATCTTTTGCAAAAACATAATCGGGTACAGGAATATTTGAATCTACTTTTACCTCTTTAGAATGGATCGTACCATTAACCGCTAATTTTGCATCCGGATGTTCAGTTCCTATCCCCACATTACCCGCAGCATTCCAGATACTTCCTCCAGAGAGATAAACGTTACCCTTAAATCTATTTTGATATGGAACTTCGACCGTTTTAGTCCCTGTCATTGGTTCATCAACAGCTGTCCATCCTTGAAACCAGGCACTAGTCTCACTTAATCCTGTAGCATAAGCACTAACTGTAAATCTTTGAAAATAAACTTTATCATTTATAAAAATAACGACCTTTCCATTTTCATTAGATAGATAAATTTCCGGAGTGTAACTTCCTGACGAGGAAATTTTTGGTTCATGAAAATAATACGCTGAGGGATCGGATGAAGAACCATTAAAATAAATGTAATAAACAAGGGTTAAGTTTATAGGTTCCGCTGTATTATAATTATAACCTACTATCGTTATAGTAGGCATCTGATTTGCTGGAAGGAACGGCAAATTCGTTTTTATTTTTACGCCATAACTGGGAGTACCATATATGGAATAATTTACAATATTATTATAGTTTTGAGCATTACTAATTGCTGTAAAAAGTAATATTAAAATCAATATAAATTTTCTCATGGTATTTAGTTTAATAAATATTTTTCTTTTTTACTTCCTGCAAATTTCTGATTTCAGTTCTTTATTCTCTTGTTTTAAAATTGTAATATCCTTTTTCATCTCAATCATATACAAAGTTATTTCCTCGATTTTTTGAAGCAACTTAGCATTCATTTCTCCCAAATTAATTCCATTTTCAAGAACCTCCTTTTCACTTGGAATATTTTCTAAATGTCCTTTTTTGGCAATATGTTTTTCAACTTCTTCCAATGTTGGTAAATCATATTCTTTTTTAAACACAAAATCTGACCAGTTTAACATATCCACTTTTACTTCTTTGGAGTGAATTGTTCCATTTACATCTAGTTTGTTTAATGGGTTTATTGTACCAATACCTACATTGCCATTTCCTGAAATTCTAAGCTTCTCTGTTTGTCCTGTTAAATGAGACTCCATCGTAAAAAATTGCATTCCATAAGCATTGCTTCCTGCGTTTTGTACAATTGTAGCAATTTTGGTCCCAACTTCAGTATAATTGGCATCTTTAACAGAGTGCGTGATCATTACAGCAGAAAGATTATCAACATTATCTATATTTTTTACTAATATATTTCCATTATAAATTGCCAATTTTGCTAAAGGATTTGTTGTCCCAATTCCAACATTTCCATTTCCATTAATGTGCATACGAACCTCAGGTGAATTACCTAAAGAATTATCATTGGCATTGTTGGTTAAAAATTGTAAATAGGTATCATAACCGCCGCCTCTGTAACTTCTTATAACAGCTGAACCTGCAGCAGCAAAATCCCAACTTACATCCTGAGCTGAATTTGCATTTTCCGGTGAATTTGGTCCACAAATACTAATAGCTTTTAAAGGTGTAGGATAACCATCCGGTCCTGCCTGAATAGTAAGTTTTGCTACAGTATTACCAGTCCCAATTCCTATATTATTATTAATAGACGTCCCATAGATTGTTCCACTTGGAGTATAAAGTTGTGCTTTTATAGAAAATGAAAAAGCAATTATTGCAATAAAAGTTAGTTTATTTTTCATATAAAACAGATTTTTATTTTGATTGATTTTCTAATTTAACCACTCTTTCCAGAATCGATTGGAATTTTTGATTTTCTTTTTTCAATAAATCAATCTCCTCTGATTGTTTATTATTATTGTTTTCCTGTTGAATAATATAAAGTGTTAACTCCTCAATTTTCTGTAAAAGTTTCGCATTCATTTCACCCAAATTAATTCCATTTTCGAGAACTTCTTTTTCACTAGGAATATTTTCCAAATGTCCTTTTTCGGCAATATGTTTTTCTACTTTTTCTAATGTTGGTAAATCATATTCTTTTTTAAACACAAAATCAGACCAACCTGTCATATCAACTTTTACTTCTTGAGAATGGATCGTACCTTTTACATCTAGTTTATTTTTTGGGCTCAATATTCCTATACCTACATTGCCGTTTTCTAAAGTTGAGATTCCTGAGTTACTGAAAGGAGGTAAAAATGAGCAAACGATCCACCAATCTGATCCTGTTGATTTATAAGTATCAAACTCTGATTGACTAATCACTACAGAACTGTACGTAGAAAAATTGTTGTCTACAAATGTTTGATCAAAAAAATTACCCTTTACTGCTGCTTGAGCATGCCACAATGGATTAATCTGATTATTAGCATTATCTTCTAGAGTATTTATTCCATCCCATTTAATCATGAAAACAGAAAAACTTCTGCCTGGGTTTCTTGCGGCTACAATTGCATAACCGGTAGCTCTTGCGTTTTGTTGTTGTAAAGCAGATAATGTTTGTGAATTTGCGTTTGTAATAAAAAACAAACAAAGGCAGGTTATTATATATAAATTCTTCATAATTACATTTTATTAATGAGTATTAAAATTGTTTTTTCAAATTGTTGTTGTCTGTTTTTCAGTTCAGTATTTTCCTTTTTTATCTCAATCATATAAAGTGTCAGCTCTTCAATTTTCTGTAAAAGCTTAGCATTCATCTCACCCAAATTAATTCCGTTTTCAAGAACTTCTTTTTCACTCGGAATATTTTCTAAATGTCCTTTTTCAGTAATATGTTTTTCTACTTCTTCGAGTGTTGGCAAATCGTAATCTCTTTTAAAGACAAAATCTGACCAGTCTTTCATATCAACTTTTACTTCTTTGGAATGAATAGTTCCGTTTACGTCTAATTTATTTAGTGGGTTTGTAGTTCCTATACCAATATTTCCCTCCGAATTTATTCTCATTTTTGGCACTCCATTTATCTGAAATTCTTGAAACTTATTTGCGCTATAATAATTTTCACCAGATCCTACATTATCTATTAGTAAATAACCATTTGTGCCAATTGATTTAAATGAAGTTATTCCAGCTATTGTATTAATTGATTCAAGTCTTGATGCTGGATTAGTTGTTCCTATACCAACATTACCATTATCTGTTATTGTAAATCTGTTTGCACAAAGTCCACCGCCTGCACAACCTAGCTTATCGTAAGCCCAAAATTGTATACTATTTCCAAAATCAGATGCCATATTATAAATCATCCAGGTATTTGCAATACCATTAGAAGTTTTAGAGGGGTTTATTAATCGTATATGCCCACCTGTGCTAATATCTGACATAGAACTAATGATTGATCCCCTGAATATAGCATTACCATTCACATCTAATTTTTGAGTTGGATCTGTTATTCCAATCCCTACGCTCCCACCATCAGTAGGAAAAACACTTTGGGCAAGGCTGGTCTGTGCGGCAAATGCCACAAATAATAAAAAAATAGTCTTTTTCATAATTATTTATATCGTTTTTGGTTTGGTAGTAAGCGAATTAAATCCCTTTATTTTTTTGCATAATAATCTCTACAAATAACTGATCTGTATTCGTTTTATAGTTTCTTTTCTTGATAAAGTTCAAATGCTTAATAGTTCCAAGAGCCGGATTGTTTTCAACCTTATTAAGTAAAGCTAAACAACCATTAAAAGAACCTTCTAACGAAAAGATATAACTTGTTACAGTAAATCCTTTTTGTGCTACGGAATGGGGTTCCTGAAAATCGACAATTTTCAATTTGTAACTATCACTATATGCTGTTAGTTGTTTTAATAAATCATTTTGAAATGATTCTGAAATATTTACATCGTATTTTGATAATACCTGATCTAATTGTTTTTCTTTCTGAATGAGCTGTCCTACTAATTTAGGCATATTACTATCTGCAGCTATCTCCTCTTGTTTTGTTTTATATTCTTTATAATAATTTATTGTATTTGATATTGCAAAAGAATAACAAACATAGAGCACTAATGCAAAACCAAGTAAAAGCAATTTATTTTTTCTATTCAGCTTCATTTTACTTCAAAGTTAATTTAATCGAAAAAGCTGTTTCATTAGCATCATTTTTTCCAAAGTGAGTTATTAAAACTTTATCTACCCACTTCAGTTTTTCTATTTCTTCGACCCAATTCGTAAACGCTTCATTTGCGATTGTTGTTCCAGAAATTGCAATAGTTTTTTCCTGAGCAATAATTGGTTCTTCAATCTTTACTTTTTTCTCTAAAGGATTAAATGTTAGTTCAGTTAATAAAATAGAAGATGGAACCTTATTTGCAATTTCGTTAATAATCAATGAACTTTGTGAAGTTGCTTTTCCACTAATATTTTTAACTTTTTCTTCTTTTACAATAATCCTTTGCTTTATTTTAGTAACATCTTCAATCGAAGATTTATTCACTAATAAAGTCTCTGAAGTTTCTTGTGCCAATTTATAATAATGCGTAAAAAACATAAAATTAAAAACAAGAATAACCAATATAACTCCAACCATAATCCTGATTCCTTTATTAAAAAAAGTTTTTTGATTATAATCATTATATAGAGTCTCACTATAAGATATGATCGATCCCGTATTTAGTGTAGAATTCATAATCAGTCGCAAAATTCCTGAAAAAGCAAGTAACTGCCTGTTCTCTATCTCAAGACCATTTATGTTGTAAATTATAGCAGACTCTTGTGTGCTAACCGCGATAATTTGATTATCTTCTTTTTTAGAAATGATTTGATTATTGGTATTTAAGTAATCTTCATTTGGAGTATAATCAATTGTATCGACTATAGGACAAACACCAAGGCTTATTCCTGCTATTGTAATTTTCTGATTTTCATAATTTTTCATTAAATCATTTACATACGATTTTCTGGTAATCGCAATAATTGATTTAGTTTTTAATCTCCATATTTCATAATAAAATTCATCCCAATTGGTATTTGGAAATGCTTTATGCAATAATTTATCATCAGAAGAATCATTTCCTGAAACCTCTTTTTGAATAACCTGATTGGTATTAATAATTAAAAAGAAAGGAAGTTTAACATCCCACTTTTCAGCAATTTTACCATTATAATTAACTCTGTCTTTTTTATCAATTACTAATCCTTCTTTTTTATTTTCGATTAATAATAATGCTATTTTGTCTTCATTATTTAAAGTGAAGTGCTCAATACCCATGTACTGTTTGCCAAGCAAAATAGTAGTGATTGATGGTAAAGCCATTAGTAGATAACGGTAGGTTTAATTAATACACTCAATTTTTTCTTAGAATCTTCTCGCTTTCGAGAACTAAATATCCATTTTAAAATTGGAATTCTGGATAACAATGGCACTCCGGTTCCTGATTCATTTTTTACTGATTCTTCAAGTCCTCCTAATACGATTAAGTCTTGATCTTTTACTCTGATAATTGATGTAAACTCTCTGGAATTAATTCCCGGAGGCGCATCTTTATCAACTTTTTGACCATTAAAACTAGATTGTATTACTTTAATATCCATCGTAATTTGTCCATTACCAGAAACCAAAGGCATAATTGTTACCGATAACTCAGCATCAATTGGCTGATAATTTTTAACCTCTGATGCTTGCGGAATTTGAGAACCATAATAATTTTGATTTGTAACTACATAATACGTAGTTTCTCCAATCGATAAATATGCCTTGTGACCGTTTAAAGTTGATAATCTTGGAGAAGAACGAACTTTTAAATTTCCATTGGTTTCCATAGCTTTCAAACTTAAATAAAAGTTAGGAACTACCTGGCCAATATTCAAAGAACCAAATCCGCTAAATCCGTCAATGATTTTATTTATTGTGGATGCTCCTAAATTAATATCCGCATTAGGAAAAACTGTACCTGAAGTTGTAACAGGTTTACTTCCAATACCTGCCTGAATACCTGTTTCAACAGTAGCACTTCGATTTACTTCTAAAAGCATTACTTCTATTAAAATAACCGGAACCGCTTTATCAATATATTTTATAAAAGATTCAAATCGTTCAATATTAGCCGCAGGGCCATTTACTAAAAAGCTATTTAATTCTTTATCGATCTTAATGTCTAAATCTTTTTTGATTTCATCAGGAATAATTGTCAAAATTGATTCTGATGGGTTACTCCCTGATGAACTTGTACTGCTGCTTGCTGAATTATTATTTTGATAATTAGAATTCGATCTGTTACTATTGCTTGTATTACTACTATTATTATCAAACGTATTATAATTTGAATAACTATTCGTATTATTTAATCTACCGGCACTTCTACCCTCTTTTGAAGGATCACTTAAAATTTCAATAGAACGATGCATTAAAGGAATCGACTTGATATTTCTAACTACTAATTGATCTTTCGTACCAAAATAATAAATAGATCCACTTTTCATAAAAGTAAAAGAACCTCCTGATGGTGGTGCTGTATTACCTCCGGAATTGTTATTAAATTGCTGCGAATTAGTATTAGATGAAGGACTGCTATCTGTTTTTATTTGAAATAATTTCACCAAAAGATCATCAAAAGTAATATTCTTAGCTTTCACCGTTCCATTACCAGCACCTTCAAGCGGGCTGGAAATAAACATATCAATATCTAACTCATGTCCTATATCATAAACAATACTCGAAATGGGAGTATTTTCGAAATCAACATCTAATAACTTTTTCTCACTATCAACTATTGTAAAGAAAAAATTTGATTTTCTTGGTCTTTGAGGTTTATTCTGTCTTATTTCTCCGTTTGTAGTTCCTGTACCTTCACTAACAAAATTTCCTTCAATTTTATCAAAAATATAGAAATTATCTCTTGATTTATTTACGCTTAAATTATTTGCAAATGCTAATTTATTCAAAGCAGCATCAAAAGGCATGTTTTTAATATATACTGTTAATAGTTGATTTTCAAGACCCGGGGCAAAAACTAAATTTTTACCGCTTTCGTCCATAATCTTTCTAAAAACATCATATAATTTATCATCTTTTAAATTTAAAGAAAGCAAATTATTAGCCAGATCATACGTAACATCAATATTTTTTAAAGTCGGAATTTCTACTGGTTTTACATATGATTTTATAGAAAGAATATTTCCTGTAAAATCAATGGTTAAATTATATTCCTTACATAAGAATATAATTAAATCACCAACTGTAACATCCGAAAAATTATTTACAATATTAATCTGACTTAAATTAGGTGCTACACTAATATTAAGTTTATGAACCTGAGATACCGCCAATAAAAAACTGGACAATGAAGCTTCTTTTATATTAACATTGATCTTTTCATTTAAACCCGGAGCATCGGGAGTAATGGATTCGATATTATTTTTAAGTTGTAATATTCTATTTTCCTGCGAAAATGAAATTTGAAAAATTAGTATTAAAAATAGAGTAATTATTTTTTTCATGAATTTATATCAGTTGTAGGACTTTTTATATATTTTACAAGAGTAATGAAAAAACTTCATCAACAGAAGTTATTCCTTCTTTTATTAATAACAATGCATTACGTTTTAGTGTAAAAATGTTTTTTTCTTCAAGATAGTCGTCAATATCAAGTTGGTTGTTTTTAATTAGATTCGATAATTCGCTGCCAATTGGCAAAATTTCATATATAGCTTTTCTTCCTGAATAACCTGTATGATAACAATGTTCACAGCCAACTGCAACATGATGTGAATTTAAATTATTTGGAATCTCAAATCCACTTGGAAAAATCGCTGATGAAATTGTTTCTTCGTTTTTACAAGAATCACATAGCTTACGAACTAAACGCTGCGCAACGCTGATGTTTAAAGTACTTGCAATTAAAAATGCCGGGATTCCCATATCAATTAACCTTGAAACGGTTGCCCAGGCTGAATTGGTATGTATAGTTGAAAGAACAAGATGTCCGGTTAAAGCGGCACGTATTGCCATATTTGCCGTATTTACGTCACGAATTTCTCCAACCATTATAATATCAGGATCTTGTCGTAAAAAAGTTCTAAGTGTTGTTGCAAAATCAAGTCCTATATTTTCTTTTAACTGAACCTGATTAATTCCCTCCAATGTATATTCTATCGGATCTTCAACAGTTAAAATATTTGTATTGGGAACGTTTAGCTTTTTTAATGTAGCGTATAATGTCGTTGTTTTTCCAGATCCGGTTGGTCCTGAAATAAGTACAATTCCATTCGGTCGTTTTATATTTTCAAGATAAGCTGTTAATTCTTTTTCTGTAAAACCAAGCGAATTAATATCAATATGACTGGTGTCTTTGCTTAAGATACGCAACACAACTTTTTCGCCGTGTAAAGTTGGCAAAACAGACACACGAACATCAAAATCCTGATAATCTGTAACCATTGTAATACGTCCGTCCTGAGGCAAACGCTTTTCGGAAATATCAAGCTGTGCCCTAATCTTTATTTTATTTACAATAATAGGATATTCTTCAACCGAAATATGAAATTGTTCTTTAAGTTTTCCGTCTAATCGAAAACGTACTCTTGCATTTTTTTCATATGGTTCAAAGTGAATATCACTACTTCCTATTTCTTTTGCATTTAATACAATTTTCTCTAAAAAATCTGACGTATAATGAATTTCTGAAACACTATTATTAGACGTTTTTCGATAATTCGTACTCAAATACCGGTTTATATTTTCTGTTGAATCTGCTTCCAACTGAACTTGAAAACTCAGTAAAATTCCTAATTCATTTTGCAGGCTTATAATATCATCAGCATCTGTTTTTAGTAAAACCGTTTGCTCATTTTTTCCAAAAGGAATAATTCTGTAATAATAAGCTTGTTCTGACCTTACAAGCTGTTGAAACTCTATTGGAATATCAAATTTCTCCATTTTAGTAAGCGTATAAAAAAGAACTGTTATAAAAAAAGGTAGTTATATATACTACTCCAAAAAAAAGTGACATATAGCCCGCTAAAGGAACTGTTTGCTGCTCTTTTTTATTGCCTAATACAAAATGTAAAATCAGAGAAAATAATAGTGCAAAAACAAATAATACCAAAAATGATACGATTGAAAAAGTGAAAGATATGAAGATAAAAAATAAAATATCACCAATTCCTATTGCGTTTAGAAAGTCCAGCTTTCTAATTCGGATATATACAAAACTTACTCCCAATATAAGGGCGACAAATAACAAGTTAAAACTCGAATTAGAGAACGCAATTGTTATTGGTACACTATAAGATTGTATTGCAAATGCTAAAATTCCGATAATTGGATACAGGAACCAGTATACCAGCCGATTCTTAAAATCCTGAAATAAAACAATTGCAAAAACAATAATTAAAAGTAGTTTTAAGTACCACATCTAGTCGTTTACAATTTGCTTTGGAACACCATTTTGATCAATTTCCCAAACGTTAAAAACACCATTACCGTTAAAATCCGTAATAGCAGTTGCTTTTACTTTAAAAGCAGTATTATCAGATTGAATAATTTCGTAAGTATAATTAGCGCTGCCATTTTCTTTAGTAGTTTTTGGAGCTTCAAAATCTATTTCCGTAAAATCAGGGCTGTACTTTGAATACATAAAATAATACTGTTTTTCAGCATTATAAATGGCTTTTAACTGTACTTGTGCCTCTACGCTTTTAGCTTTAGTAATAAGCGGCATTAAATTAGGCAACGCAATTAATAGTAATATACCAATGATTGCTAATACAATTAACATCTCTTGAAGATTGAATGAAGGTACTTTTTTTAGTAGATTTTTTTTCAAAGCAAAGTGTAATTAATTTTTACAAATATATCTTTTTTATTGAGAAAAAAACCAGAGATCCATTAAGAAATATTCTGTTAATATTTATTTAAAATTATAAGAATTTTTTTACTATAATTGCCGTTAAAATTAGTACTACTCAAATTCAGGCAACCGTCAAAGAATCAATAAATTACAAATAACCATGCATTTAAAAATTAAAATTATCTTTCTTTTAACACTTATTTCAAGTATTAATACGTCAGCACAAATCAAAACAAGCGTAGAAATTCAAAAACAATACATGCCAAATATGCCTTTAACTCCAAGTGCTGCTTCTTTATTTAAATTTCAGGAAATTGGGTTAAATGAATATAATGGTTCTGCTAATATCAGCATTCCTTTAGTGCAGCTTTCACAAGTTCCATTTAATTTGACATATACCGCGACAAGTGGAAACAGAGTAACTGACCAGCCTGGTCTGGTAGGCTTAGGATGGGATATGAATTTAGGAACAATAACTCAAAGCATTAATGATGTTGATGATCTTCAATCGTTATATTTTCAATACTTTAAAATGAGACCTGATTTTCAAGGATACGTATATCCTTCTGCATAACCTTATCCCTGCATTTATGCACGAAATCAATACGATCGTTGTGATCCGCCAGGAACTGTATACCCACAAGTAACTGAAATTCCAATTACAATCGGAAATAAAATAAACTATGGTGAATATACTATTTATAAGGGATTACTATCTCACACAGCAGATATTATAAATAATGGTAATTTCGATTCTGAACCTGATATTTTTACTGCCAATTTTTTAGGTCAGTCATTAGTCTTTATAAATGATTTTTCGACACTTTCAAATACTTTAGTTTTTAGAGTTTTAAATAAAGATGGATATAAAATTGCTTTGACTTATATCAGTAATACCGAAATTAAATTTATAATTACTGCACCTACAGGCACAATATATGAATTTGCTGCATTAGAGAATATAAAAAATCAAAGTTCTGCTCCTTCTGCCACAACTATTATTGATTCTAGAACTTGGAAATTAACAAAAATCATTGAACCAAATAAAAAAGAAACAATTATTGATTATATAAATATTGACAATGTCTCCTATAGTCCATCATATACACAAGAATATACCAAATCGAAAGTGGATTCTCGAAGCCATTTTTCTACTAAGCCATTTAACAAGGTAACTTTAGATTATTTTGGTCAATCGCAAATATCATTCCCTGATTATGTTTTTATCCCAACTGGTGATAATAGTCATGGTGAGTATAGCAAAATATTTTATAATATTTCCAAGCAAAACTTAAAATTAATAAATTCAATAACATCAAATGAAGGTAAATTAAATTTTTATTATTCAAATAGAACAGATCATTCATTGCTGCAAAAATTAGATTCTATTGTATTGAATAATCAAAATAATCGAAAAATTAAAAAAGTAAAATTTGATTACGGCTACTTCAATGCAATTACATCAACAAATGTGTTTACAGAAGCACAATCAATCATCAATCAGAACACAAATCTTTATAGATTAAAATTGAATTCCGTTACAATCAATGATCAAGAATACAATTTTACATATAATAGCCAAAATCTACCTCAAAAAAATTCATTTGCAATAGATTTTTGGGGGTATTATAATGGTAGTAATCAAAATACCTCTATCATTCCAAATCCAATTCAATTTAAGTATTATAATTTTCTTGGTAACAATGGAAATAATTTAAATGCTAATGAAGATTATGCAAAAGCCTCTATACTAGAAAAGATAAAATATCCAACTAAAGGTTACACAACTTTTGAGTATGAATTAAATGAAGCCAGTAATTTATTTTATTCAATACAAGACGAAGCTCAAACACGAACAAAAGGAAATGGGCTAAGAATAAAAAAAATCACGAATTTTGATTCTAATGGCTCAATTGCAACTGCAAAAACTTATCAGTACGAAGGTGGTAAAACGATGATACCTCTTTTAGCAGCAAAAACAAATTCTTATGCTAATACTGCCAGCCATCCAAGTTCCACTGGATATCTATATGGAGTTACAGTATATCGACTGTCTTCTAATAATTACTTCAATGTATCACCAAACGGAATATCTAATTATGTTGGATACGACACTGTTAAGATTACTGAATTTAGCAACATCAACAATGGTTACATAAAAAAAACATTTCAAAACAGAGCAGAGAATGTAGTGTATCTGGATAATGTAAGATCAATTAATAATTATACTTATTCAAATGATGATATAGATAATGGTTCTATACTAACAGAAAATATATTTAATTCTAAAGATTTTAGAGTAAAGGAAACAATCTATCAATACTTAAAGAATAGAAGTGTAATAGATTATGGAGCCAGAGTAAGTTTTTATGGAGAATTTTTTCAATATAATAGTGATGGAACTCTAGATGAATTACCTCGATATCAGATTAGTTTTTATCCAATTTTTGGAAAAGAAACATTACTGCAAAAACAAACTGAAAATAATTATTTTGATAAAGGTGCTGTAACAGCAATTACATCTTATGCGTATAACAATGGCTTTATTGCTCGAATTTCTAAATCTAATATCGAAAATGGAGAATTTTACAATGAAAGTATTCTTTACACTGATCCCTATAAACAAAATATTTGGAATCTCCCCTCTCTAAAAACAATTACTACTAATGCTAAAGTTAAGGAACAGATCAATTATGAATATGGCGAAGTCTCAAATATTACAGTGCCTAAAAAAATAGATGTTATTCCTTTAGGAAATTCAGCAAACCAAAAATCAATGTTTTATGATAATTACGATGCAACAGGGAATTTAGTAGAATTTCATTCTGGTGAAGGGATTTATACTGTCTTTATTTGGGGTTATAATAAAACTGTGCCTATCGCAAAAATAGAGAATGCTACTTATACACAAGTGGCTGCTGCATTAGGAATAACAACCACTACACTAAATAATTATAATGAAACTAATCTTGATACAATAAATAATCTGCGAAATAATGTTTCATTATCAAACAGTATGATTACTACTTATACACATATTCCTTTAGTTGGAGTAAGCACTATTACAGATCCAAAAGGCGATAAAATCAGTTATAATTATGACAATTTCGGAAAATTAATATCGATTAAAGATGCTGAAGGCAAATTAATTTCTGAAAACCAATATAACTATAAAAACTAATATCAAATGAAGAATATATTAAAATACACTCTGTTTTTATTGATTGGATTTCATAGCAATGCTCAAACTCCTGTGACAATTGTTAAAGAAAACAATTATAACATTACTGGTACAGAGACCCTTATTGCTTCAGAAAGTATTACATTAAAACCAAATGCCTGGATAAAACCCGGAAGTACTTTCATTGCCAAAATAGAATCTGATGCTTATCGCAGCAATCAGTTTAGTAATGAAAATTATGTTTTTACGAGAGTATTTCAAACCCCAATGAATACATCTTTAGAAATCACTAAAAATAGTGATGTGATAGAAACTATTAACTATTTTGACGGATTAGGAAGACCTATGCAAAATATTAATATTAAAGCCTCTCCTAGCATTAAAGACATAATAACCACAATAACATATGATTCAATTGGAAGGCAAAAAATGGAATTTCTTCCCTACATGGATACTTCGATTAATTTAGCTTCTTATAGAAATGCTGCTATAGCAAATACAAATAATTATTATAAATCAAATTATCCTGCTGATATCAATAATTCAAAACCAAATCCATTTTCACAAAAAGATTTTGAACATTCGCCTCTTAGCCGGATAATGAAACAAGCTTTTCCAGGATCAGATTGGGCTTTGGGAAATGGGCATGAAATAAAATTTGACTATCAAACCAATCAGGAAAATGAAGTAAAACAATTTTTAATTAGATCAAAAATTGGTTCAGAAACAATTGATTCTAAAATTTACTCATCATCATATTACGTTGTTGGTTTGTTAAATAAAAAAATTGTCAAAAACGAGAACTGGGTCACGGCTGATGGAGATAACAATACAACACATGAATTTATAGACAAGGAAGGGAATATAGTTCTAAAAAGAATTTTTGGAGAATCAAAAGTAAATGGAACATTAGCCAATGTAAATCATGACACCTATTATTTGTATGACGAATATGGGAATTTAACGTATGTAATTCCACCTTTAGCAAATACAGATGCTTTAATTAAAACAGAACAGTCAGTTGGTGGTTTTGAGGATTTTAATAAAATTTTCAATCAATCAGTATTTTCAGGAACTACAAGTGGATCAGGTTCAGTAACAGTTACAATTGTAAACAATGTTCTAAAAGTTGCTTTTAGCGGCGGTTATAATTCGTCGTTCTTAAGCAATAATCCTCAAGACTTATTAACTTCACCGTGTACCTTACCAGATATAAATTTAGGAACCATATCTAATGGTGATTACAATGCAAGCATAGTGAATGGAAAACTGAAACTCACTAGTATTACCGGTGTACCTTCAACCAGTTTTTCTGCTACATTTACTGTTATTTTACCCACTAATTGCAGTGGTTATCGCACTGAACCGGATAGTATTATTTTAAACAATTTGTGTTATCAATATAAATATGATACAAAAAATAGATTAATAGAGAAAAGATTGCCTGGTAAAGATGTAGAATATCTTGTTTATGACAAACTAGACCGACTATTATTAACTCAAGATGCTAATTTAAGAGCTTCAAATAAATGGCTCTTTACAAAATATGATGTTTTTAACAGATCTGTATATACAGGAGAATATATTAATACAACAAATACAACGAGAGCTACTATTCAGGCATTAGCAGATAAGAGCGGTACAGTATCAGAAAATAAACAAACCGCAATTTTAAACATCAATGGAACAAATTTAAACTATTCAAACAATGTTTTCCCAAACTTAGGAATAGATTTGTTTGTTATAAATTATTATGACGATTATAAATACATTGACTTAGATGGCGGAGACGCAGTATCATCTTATAGCATTACTAGTATTACTAACCCTAAAGGATTAAACACATGCTCGAAAGTACGCATTTTAGATACCAATAATTGGATTACTAGTGTGAGCTATTATGATTCAAAAGGAAGATCTGTCTATAATTACAATAATAATAATTATTTAGCAGTTACTTCAACAGTAAAAACACAACTTGATTTTGCAGGTAAAATCCTTGAGACAACAAATTCACATAAAAAAGGAGATGATGCTTTAATAACAATAACAGATAGCTATTCTTATGATCATGCCGGACGTTTGTTAACTCAAAAGCAAACCATCAATAATCAGGCACAGGAATTAATTGTAAGTAATAATTATAGTAATTTAGGGCAATTGACAGCAAAAGGAGTTGGAGGAAAAACAACACAGCCACGCCTTCAAAACATTGATTATACTTACAACATTAGAGGTTGGTTAAAAGGTATTAATAATATAAATGCAATTGGAAACAATTTATTCGCTTTTCAATTAAATTATAATGATATTAATAATATATCTACCCCTCTATTTAATGGTAATATCAGCCAGACATTTTGGAAAACTACAAATTATGATAGCAGTTTAAAAAATTATGCATATGGTTATGATCAACTAGACAGGTTAATATATGCGGTTGGGGAGTCAAACGATCAGGAAGAAATGGCATCGTATGATAAAAACGGAAATATCATGAGCATGTACCGAACAGGAATCAGGCCTAAAAACACCGGAACCTCTAAAAGAGTAATGTCTATTTTTGATGATTTAATTTATACATATGATGCAGGTAATAAAATTATTAAAGTAGAAGACAACGCAGACCCAAATGAAGGTTTTAAAAACGGTGCCAATCTTCCTGTCGAGTATACATATGATGATAACGGCAACATGAAAACCGATGCCAACAAAGGCATAACCAATATAGTATATAATAACTTAAATCTCCCAACACTAATAACACTTCCGGGCGGTACAATCAGTTATACATATGATGCAGCAGGAATAAAACAACGTAAAATAGCCGGAAATATCACAACCGATTATGCAAATGGATTTCAGTACGAAAACAATATATTGCAGTTTTTTCCGCAACCAGAAGGATATGTGAGTAATAATAATGGCGTTTATGAGTATATTTACCAATATAAAGATCATCTTGGAAATATCCGTTTAAGCTATAATAAAGATTTAACCATAGTAGAAGAAAATAATTATTATCCTTTTGGGCTAAAACATCAAGGGTATAATACTGCTGTAACTTCTACAAATCCAGCGAGTAAATATAAGTACAATGGAAAAGAGCTTCAAGACGAGATGGGGCTTAATATGTACGACTATGGAGCACGTAATTATGACCCTGCTCTTGGTCGCTGGATGAACATAGATCCATTGGCGGAAAAATCTAGAAGGTTTAGTCCTTATACATACGCTCTTAATAATCCTGTTTATTTTATTGATCCAGATGGAATGATAGCAATACCATCCCCATTAGAAGCAGCAATTATGTCAAAACATGTTTATGGAGACAAGGTGAAATTAATAGGAGGCTGGAAAGTCTCTAGCGTAGGAAGGGGCCTAACGCTAAGTAATAATGATACAGGATTTAAATCTCAGGTTTATGAACGAACAGTTAAAGGGAAAACAGAATATACTTATGCTACTGCTGGAACAGAAGATATGAAAGATACCAAACAAGATGTAAAGCAAATATTTGGTATGGCTGAACAATATAAACAATCCACTGATAATGCAAAAGAACTAGATGCAAGTCTTAAAGGTGCTGAATTAACATTTACAGGACATTCTCTGGGAGGCGGTTTAGCCGAAGCAAATGCAATTGCAACAGGAGACAATGCTGTAACTTTTAATGCTGCTGGATTATCCGTATTTTCACCTGGAGGTCTTCAAAAATCAACAACAACTGATGCATATATTGTTATAACTGACCCCCTTAATGCGTTACAAGGTGCTACTGGATTACCAACTGCTGGAGGGACTAAACATTACATTGATCCAGGAAGTACTCAGGGAGTGGCTAATGGACATAGTATCGATTCAGCCATTGAAGGCTTAAGAACACAATCCTTTGGAGGATTTGTTAAAAATTCAGTATCAAATTGGTGGAACAAGTATAAATAACTTAAAATCATGAAAAAACTAACTATATATTTTGCTGCAATTTTATTATTTATTAGCTGTAATAACAGAGAAAACATCGTTAATAAAGAAAATTTATTAGGAAATGATTATCGATTGTTTCAAAAAACTCCCGCATGGCAATTAGCAAAAGCAGTTGAAGATGAGGATACTATTAAGATAAAAAAAATTATTAAGAATACGAAGGTTAATATTGATTTTAAAGAGCCTAAATTTGGAAATACCCTATTAATGTTGTCGATAAAAAATAGCCAATTTCAAATTACAAAATTATTATTAGCATCAGGAGCCGACCCAAATGTTATGGATTCATATAGAAGTGGGTCAGCTGTTATTTGCGCAGCTAATAATAACGATCCGAAATATATTGAGTTAATTTTAAAATACAAAGGAAATCCCAATGCTATTGAAACTGCTCCGTTTAAAAGGGATGATGAAGCTAGGCAAACAGCTTTGTTGGCAGCGATTAGTTATGTAGACCCTAATAGTTTGGAGAAAGTTAAACTTCTGGTTAAATCAGGTGCAAATGTAAACTATCGCAATTTTGGTCATACAGATTTACCTCTTTCAGAAGCTATTACTAGTGAAAAGATGGATGTATTATTATATCTTTTACAAAACGGTGCGAATTTCCATTTAGTGTTATATAAGACAGTAGACGGAGAAGATGTCTATATTTTAGAGGCATTACGAAAATGCATAATTGACTTAGAATCTGAGCAGTATAAAAGTAAACTTGAAGTGATTCAATTTTTGAAAGAAAAAGGTTTGAATTATACTAATGAGCCTATTCCTGATTACATATTAACAAAAATCAAAAAGAAATACCCGAAAGATTGGGAAAATTACATTAAAAAATATTAACTCGATCCCCTTTTTCCCCCTGCTCCCGCACGAATCCTTTCGTGTGGCTCGTTACAAGTATAAGTACAACGGAAAAGAATTGAAAGACGAGCTGGGGCTTAATATGTACGACTATGGAGCACGTAATTATGACTCTGCTCTTGGTCGCTGGATGAATATTGATCCACTAGCTGAAGTATCAAGAAAATTTAGTCCATATACTTATGCACTTAATAATCCTTGTTTATTTTATTGATCCTGATGGGATGATGGCTAATGAATATGATATTGATTTAGTAACTGGAGCAACAACACAAGTAAGCAATAAAGGCGGTAATACAACAGATTATTTAAATTTTAAAAAAGAAAATGGAGAAACTCTCTATACTCATGAGGTAGCAGTACAACATAATCAGGCAATAATGGAATCGGGAGAATTAATATCATCTGTAGGTGCAAAGAATGCTAGACATGGATCGGGGCAATATTTTACTGATCTAGTGGCTGGAGATCTGACTTCTGGGCAAGTATCAAGAAGATTATTTGGAGTGCCTTGGAACTCTAAGAAATTAACAAATTTTATTGATGTTGATTTAGGTGGATTAAAAGTAATTGAGAACACTCCTAATAATTTCTTAGTTCCAAATACAGGTACTCTCTCATTACAAGGAAGAATAGTAAATCATGGTGTTTCAGTTTTCAAACAATAATAAATGATGGAAGAAGTTTTTATAAAAAAATATTGGGCAGAATAAAATGTCCTTTTCTATATGCATTTTCACAACGGAAAAGCAATTAGGCAACTTGAAATAAGCGATTTTGGAAAAGTCTATTTGACAAATGATAATCCTCAACATGGAGAATCCTTTCTTTATGATCAATCACTTGATGAATTAGCTTTAGAAGAATCTGATTATATTTCAGATGAAATGTTTAATGAAGTTTGGAATGATCGATAAAAAACAGGGCCTATTTAATTCATTCTTTGTAATTCTCGACAACAAATAAATCTATTTTTGGGTATTTTTGAGCTACTTTTTCAATCGTAGATTTTACATCACTCCAGTTGAGACCGCCCAAACCAGCACCAATTTTCGGTAATGCTATTTTGAAAATATTATTTTTAGAAGCATATAACAACATCTTGTTTAAGGAACTTTCAATAGCAGATATATCAGCATTAGTTCTCCATGTTTTTTGAGTGCCTAAATTAAAAATGACCTCATTTTCATGTTTATAAGTTAATAGATCGCCTAAAGAAAATTGTCCTTCTTTACATAACTTATTATATTCAAGATACATTTTCGGGTATTTTTGTTTAAATTGTAATGCAATACCTTTGCCCATTGCTCCAGCACAATTGCAACCGTGCGCAAAGCTAGTGACCCCTTCTAGCTTGAAAATGTTGCCAAATTCTATGTATGAAATCATAATTGTCGAATTCTAATTATTATTGTTTTTAATTTGGAATACTTCTATTATCATGATAAAACTTCGTTCAGATAAAGAAGCATTAATTCCTCTTTTAAACTATTTTTTTTAAATTAAATTATAAAATAAAGATAACATTAAAAGTGCTAAATAATTTATTACAATGGATATTTTTACACAGCTCCCCACGAATCCTTTCGTGAGGCTCGTTACAAGTATAAGTACAGTTGAAAAGAACTTCAAGATGAACTGGGCTTAACTTCTACGACTATGAGGCACGTAATTAAGATCCTACTATTGGAAGGTTTATGAATTTAGACTCAATGGCTGAAAAACGTAATTGACTGTCTCTTATAATCATGTACGAAACAATCCTATTCTGAAGATTGATCCTGACGGAATGTTAGATGGTGTTTATTATACTAATGATGGTGATTGGCTAGGTAATGACGGAATTGATGACCAAAAAGTTTATGTTGTAAAATAATGGTGATTACAAACCTATTGGTGGAGGAAAAACGAATATATATAAATCTACTGAATTGAAAGGAGTTACGAATGAAGTGTTACTTGCCTTTGCTTCTGTAATTCATGCAGAATCAGGTGGAAGTAAAAACGAGTCTTTTGCGATTGGTAATGTCACTATTAATTTTATTGATGGAGGAGGTTCTAGAAAAGTCCCTACTTTGGACGATGCAGTCATGTATGATAATAATTTTGCTCAAGGAGCCACGCAAGGTAATTTATCATCCTTTATGGAGTTAGGAGATAAGAATTCGAAATTTGCAATGGGTGCAGCGATAAATGCTATAGGGAATTCACAAGGCGTTTCTGGATTTAGTGATTATAGTGGAGGTGCAAATGGTTGGGATGGAATTGATTTAATATCTTCTAAATGGAGTAATAGTCATAGAGGTTATACTTGGAGCGAAGACTCAAAAGGATTATTATCAACATATAAAAAAGACAATAATGGCGGTATAGATGTTTCTGGGTTCACTTATAAAAAAGAAGGTTATCAAATATCGGCGACAAAGATTATTGGTAACACTATATATACAAACATCACTACTGGTAGAGGAGAAAAAAAACAAAATAACACAAGATTTCATTTATAATAATTATGGATATATTAAAAAAAATAATATTTATTAGTTTGATTTTTTTGATTTTTATTAATTGTAGATACAAAGAAGAAAAAATTAATCCACCCCAAAATAAGAATGAACTTATTTTCAAAAATTGGCTCAGAGACACAATTAATACTTTAAATAAAGAGAATCATTTAGATTATAAAAGAGAAATCAATCTAAGTGCAGATTCATTGTCGATGGATATTGTTAAGACATTTGATAAAAATATTAATCCTGAAAAAATTAACAAAATAAAAAATCGAGAACTGATTTATGCAATGGATTTATTATCTAGAAATCATGATTTGCCAGAAGATGAGTTCAGATTAAAGCTAGTTATTAATTCATCTTATTCAGTGTCAATGGTTTAACAATTGAAATATGAGTATGATAGCGAGATTAAGTTGTTTGATGTTATTAAGAAGAATAAAATCGAAAAATATAAGTTTCTAAAAGGTAATTTTATTGAAAAGAAGATTTTGAACTATTGAATTTATTTAAGTAAAAAAAATAGCACTCAATCGTTTTTTCAGAAGCAAAAAAGATAAGGATTTGTGCGAGAGCTTCGAAAATATTGGAACAAGAGTTGATGAAAAATTAAAACTTGGAGTCAAGTAAATGATGAAAAATTTAATACTAAGATTTAGCTCAATTACTACATTAATTTTAATAAATTCTTTTTAGAACAGAATTACAATATTATGACGTCTTTATATTCTTTACTCTGATCTTTAATAGTGTTCTCTCTTATCATAGGAAAACAATAGATTCATATAATAAAATACTATAATGTCCACTTATGCACGAATCCCTTTGTGTAGAAAGTTACAAGTATAATTATAACAGCAAGGAGGTTCAAGACGAATTGGGACTCAACTTCTGTGACTCTCGAAGAGTCATTATGAAATATTGTGCAAACGTCTCCTCTACACCACAATCTATGAAACAGAAATCTATTCCCGTAACGGAATGGCTTTTTGATTTAATATTTGTAAAAACTAATTAAATCATATTTTTAAACGTTTTACAAATTTCATTAATTTTAATATTAATTCGTATTTTTAATCCAATATTGTATAAACTTAATTTCAAAAATATGCGTCCAATCAGTCTCTTAGCGCTAGTCATTTTGGTTATATCATGTAAAAATGAAAATAAATCCCAAACACTTTCAGATTATTTCACTTACGATCAAAGCGGCGCTGTTGAGTCAGCCGGAGTAAAAATGATTCCAATTAAAACACCTGTTGGAGAGTTTAAAGTTTGGACAAAACGTTTTGGAAATAATCCAAAAATAAAAATTTTGCTTTTACATGGAGGTCCCGCAATGACGCATGAATATATGGAATGCTTCGAAACTTTCTTTCAACGTGAAGGTTTTGAATTTTATGAATATGATCAATTAGGATCTTATTACAGCGATCAGCCAAAAGACAGTAGTTTATGGACAACAGAACGATTTGTAGAAGAAGTGGAACAAGTTCGTAAAGCTATTAGTGCTGATAAAGATAATTTTTATGTCTTAGGAAATTCCTGGGGAGGAATTCTAGCAATGGAATATGCACTAAAATATCAAAAAAACTTAAAAGGGTTATTAGTTGCTAATATGGTTGCAAGTGCCCCAGAATATGGTAAGTATGCAGATGAAGTATTGGCGAAACAAATGAAGCCAGAAATTCTTGCAGAAATAAGAGCTTTGGAAGCTAAAAAAGACTTCAATAATCCACGTTATATGGAATTATTAATACCTAACTTCTATAAAGAACATTTATGCCGATTAAAAGAATGGCCAGACGGCTTAAATAGAGCCAGTAAACATGTAAATGCAGAAATCTACACTTTAATGCAAGGACCTAGTGAATTTGGAATCAGCGGTCGTTTAGCTAAATGGGATATAAAAAACCGCCTTCATGAAATTACTATCCCAACATTAATGATTGGTGCAAAATACGATACTATGGACCCCAAAGCAATGGAAGAACAAAGTAAATTAGTCAAAAAAGGACGTTTTCTATACTGCCCAAACGGAAGCCATTTAGCTATGTGGGATGATCAAAAAGTTTTTATGAATGGCGTAATTCAATTTATAAATGATGTAAATAGCAATAAATATTAGCTATAAAGAAACAAAAAACATAAACTAAATAACGGTTTTAAATGTACCCTTTTCAAAAACTCCTTTATTAAAGGAGTTTTTTTTGAATTAATTTTAAATGAATTAATAATCTTCTTCAACTACTAAATTATACGATTATCAAAATTGAGTATAATTTCTTTAAATAATTCACCAAGTAATATAGATTATTATTTATTTCAGATACATATAAATTTTCATTACAAATTATTGCAAAACAAAAAACCCTATCCGTTTTGGATAGGGTTTTTCAAAAGAAAGGCGACGACATACTCTCCCACAAAACTGCAGTACCATCTGCGCAGGCGGGCTTAACTACTCTGTTCGGGATGGGAAGAGGTGAGCCCCGCCGCAATAACCACCTTAAGGTTGTTAGTCTGAAGTCCGAGGTCATAAAGTGGCAGGTCTTTCGACTTTCGACTTTAATCTTTCGACTTAAAGACTGCCCGCGACGGGCAAATATCTTAACATACTGAGATAAAGAAAGTATTTTAGTTTTAGAAAGTTTCTCCCTCCCGATTGCTCGGGAGGAAAAGGGTGTACATAAGCTTACGGATTATTAGTACTACTCGACTATGACATTACTGCCTTTACATCTATAGCCTATCAACGTGGTCATCTTCCACGATCCTTAAAAGAAATCTCATCTTGTGGTGGGTTTCGCGCTTATATGCTTTCAGCGCTTATCCCTTCCAAACGTAGCTACTCTGCGGTGCCCCTGGCGGGACAACAGATACACTAGAGGTTTGTCCAATTCGGTCCTCTCGTACTAGAATCAGATCCACTCAAATTTCTAACGCCCACAGTAGATAGAGACCGAACTGTCTCACGACGTTCTGAACCCAGCTCGCGTGCCACTTTAATGGGCGAACAGCCCAACCCTTGGGACCTTCTCCAGCCCCAGGATGTGACGAGCCGACATCGAGGTGCCAAACCCCCCCGTCGATATGAGCTCTTGGGGGAGATCAGCCTGTTATCCCCGGCGTACCTTTTATCCTTTGAGCGATGGCCCTTCCATGCGGAACCACCGGATCACTATGCTCTACTTTCGTACCTGATCGACCTGTATGTCTCTCAGTCAAGCTCCCTTATGCCATTGCACTCTACGCACGGTTACCAAGCGTACTGAGGGAACCTTTAGAAGCCTCCGTTACTCTTTTGGAGGCGACCACCCCAGTCAAACTACCCACCAAGCAATGTCCCCCACAATATGGGGTTAGGCCTCAGATAAACAAAGGGTTGTATTTCAACAATGACTCCACAACGCCTGGCGACGCCACTTCACAGTCTCCAACCTATCCTACACATCATTTATCCAAGGTCAATACTAAGCTATAGTAAAGGTGCACAGGGTCTTTTCGTCCCACTGCGGGTAAACGGCATCTTCACCGTTACTACAATTTCACCGAGCTCATGGCTGAGACAGTGTCCAGATCGTTACACCATTCGTGCAGGTCGGAACTTACCCGACAAGGAATTTCGCTACCTTAGGACCGTTATAGTTACGGCCGCCGTTTACTGGGGCTTCAATTCAATGCTTCTCCGAAGATAACATCTCCTCTTAACCTTCCAGCACCGGGCAGGTGTCAGGCCCTATACTTCATCTTACGATTTTGCAGAGCCCTGTGTTTTTGATAAACAGTCGCCTGGACCTCTTCACTGCGGCCCCCATTGCTGGGGGCGACCTTTCTCCCGAAGTTACAGGTCTATTTTGCCTAATTCCTTAGCCATGAATCTCTCGAGCACCTTAGGATTCTCTCCTCAACTACCTGTGTCGGTTTACGGTACTGGTACTAATTACCTGAAGTTTAGAGGTTTTTCTTGGAAGCCCTTAGGCGCACTATCTCTTTGTCCGAAGACTCCGAGTACTATCGTATTTCCCCAAGACGCGTGGATTTGCCTGCGCATCTTATAGGTAGGTACTTCAACGAACTATTCCGTCAGTTCGCGGCGCTTTCATCACTCCGTCACCCCATCACAGTAATTAGTAGTACGGGAATATTAACCCGTTAGCCATCGACTGTCCCTTTCGGGTTCGCCTTAGGACCAGACTAACCCACAGCTGATTAGCATAGCTGTGGAAACCTTAGTTTTTCGGTGTGCGGGTTTCTCGCCCGCATTATCGTTACTTATGCCTACATTTTCTTTTCTAACCAGTCCAGCATACCTGACGATACACCTTCAACCCTGTTAGAATGCTCCCCTACCACTTACAGTAAACTGTAAATCCATAGCTTCGGTAATACGCTTATGCCCGATTATTATCCATGCTCGTCCGCTCGACTAGTGAGCTGTTACGCACTCTTTAAATGAATGGCTGCTTCCAAGCCAACATCCTAGCTGTCTGGGCAGACAAACCTCGTTCTTTCAACTTAGCGTATATTTGGGGACCTTAGCTGATGGTCTGGGTTCTTTCCCTCTCGGACTTGGACCTTAGCACCCAAGCCCTCACTGCTGTGAAACATTATATAGCATTCGGAGTTTGTCAGGAATTGGTAGGCGGTGAAGCCCCCGCATCCAATCAGTAGCTCTACCTCTATATAACTTTATGCACAGCGCTGCACCTAAATGCATTTCGGGGAGTACGAGCTATTTCCGAGTTTGATTGGCCTTTCACCCCTACCCACAGGTCATCCGAAGACTTTTCAACGTCAACCGGTTCGGTCCTCCACTGTGTGTTACCACAGCTTCAACCTGCCCATGGGTAGATCACACGGTTTCGCGTCTAACACTACTGACTAAAGCGCCCTATTCAGACTCGCTTTCGCTACGGATCCGTGGCTTAACCACTTAACCTTGCCAGCAACGTTAACTCGTAGGCTCATTATGCAAAAGGCACGCCGTCACCCCACGAAAGGGCTCCGACCGCTTGTAAGCGTATGGTTTCAGGATCTATTTCACTCCGTTATTCACGGTTCTTTTCACCTTTCCCTCACGGTACTGGTTCACTATCGGTCTCTCAGGAGTATTTAGCCTTAGCGGATGGTCCCGCCAAATTCAGACAGGGTTTCACGTGCCCCGCCCTACTCAGGATACCACTATCTATTACACTTGTTACCCATACGGGACTATCACCCTCTATGGTGCCGCTTTCCAGCAACTTCCGGTTCCTTGTGCATAAAATGTCGTGGTCCTACAACCCCAGCATTGCCGTAACAACACTGGTTTGGGCTAATCCGCGTTCGCTCGCCACTACTTACGGAATCACTTTTGTTTTCTTCTCCTCCGCCTACTTAGATGTTTCAGTTCAGCGGGTTTGCCCACCTATCGGTGTACTATGTCTTCAACATAGTGGGTTGCCCCATTCAGGTATCTGCGGATCAATCGGTGTGTGCCCGTCCCCGCAGCTTTTCGCAGCTTATCACGCCTTTCATCGCCTCTGAGAGCCAAGGCATCCCCCATACGCCCTTATTTTGCTTATTGTACCAATCATAAAATCAATTATGACCGTTTTTTTTGTCTTTTACAATAAATTGTAAAAAACGCTTTCTACTTTTTATTATTTTCTTATCTCAATATGTCAATGAACTTTATTTAGTCGAAGCTCAAAAGTCAAAAGTCGTCAAGTGAATCACTTTGGACTTTATAACTTTAGACTTTATGACTAAAATCGTGGAGAATAACGGAGTCGAACCGTTGACCTCCTGCGTGCAAGGCAGGCGCTCTAGCCAGCTGAGCTAATCCCCCATTTTTCAATCTTAGATTGTAGAATTCAGATTTTAGATTTCTTGAGTTCTTCTCTAATTTCCTGTGGTGAATCCCAACTTCCAGAATTTCCTTTTTTAAGCTTAACTTTAAATCTAAAATCTATAATCTTAAATCTAAATTTTAGTAGTCCCGGGCAGACTCGAACTGCCGACCCCTACATTATCAGTGTAGTACTCTAACCAGCTGAGCTACGAGACTCTGTTTTACTTAAAATTTATTATTTGAACTAACAGCAAGAGTAAAATAGCCTTGAAATCAAAACCCATAAAGCTTCTTCTTTTTTCCCCAGCGTGTGTTTCCACTAACACTAAGGCTCTAGAAAGGAGGTGTTCCAGCCGCACCTTCCGGTACGGCTACCTTGTTACGACTTAGCCCTAGTTACCAGTTTTACCCTAGGCAGCTCCTTGCGGTCACCGACTTCAGGCACCCCCAGCTTCCATGGCTTGACGGGCGGTGTGTACAAGGCCCGGGAACGTATTCACCGGATCATGGCTGATATCCGATTACTAGCGATTCCAGCTTCACGGAGTCGAGTTGCAGACTCCGATCCGAACTGTGACCGGTTTTATAGATTCGCTCCTGGTCGCCCAGTGGCTGCTCTCTGTACCGGCCATTGTAGCACGTGTGTAGCCCAAGGCGTAAGGGCCGTGATGATTTGACGTCATCCCCACCTTCCTCACAGTTTGCACTGGCAGTCTTGTTAGAGTTCCCGACTTGACTCGCTGGCAACTAACAACAGGGGTTGCGCTCGTTATAGGACTTAACCTGACACCTCACGGCACGAGCTGACGACAACCATGCAGCACCTTGTAAATTGTCTTGCGAAAGTTCTGTTTCCAAAACGGTCAATCTACATTTAAGCCTTGGTAAGGTTCCTCGCGTATCATCGAATTAAACCACATGCTCCACCGCTTGTGCGGGCCCCCGTCAATTCCTTTGAGTTTCATTCTTGCGAACGTACTCCCCAGGTGGGATACTTATCACTTTCGCTTAGCCACTGAAATTGCTTCCAACAGCTAGTATCCATCGTTTACGGCGTGGACTACCAGGGTATCTAATCCTGTTCGCTACCCACGCTTTCGTCCATCAGCGTCAATCAATTAGTAGTAACCTGCCTTCGCAATTGGTATTCCATGTAATCTCTAAGCATTTCACCGCTACACTACATATTCTAGTTACTTCCTAATAATTCAAGTCTAACAGTATCAATGGCCGTTCCACCGTTGAGCGATGGGCTTTCACCACTGACTTATTAAACCGCCTACGGACCCTTTAAACCCAATGATTCCGGATAACGCTTGGATCCTCCGTATTACCGCGGCTGCTGGCACGGAGTTAGCCGATCCTTATTCTTACGATACCGTCAAGCTGCTTCACGAAGCAGTGTTTCTTCTCGTACAAAAGCAGTTTACAATCCATAGGACCGTCATCCTGCACGCGGCATGGCTGGATCAGGCTTGCGCCCATTGTCCAATATTCCTCACTGCTGCCTCCCGTAGGAGTCTGGTCCGTGTCTCAGTACCAGTGTGGGGGATCTCCCTCTCAGGACCCCTACCCATCGTTGCCTTGGTAAGCCGTTACCTTACCAACTAGCTAATGGGACGCATGCTCATCTTTTACCGTTGTGACTTTAATAGTTCAGCCATGCGGCCGTACTATACTATGAGGTATTAATCCAAATTTCTCTGGGCTATCCCTCTGTAAAAGGTAGATTGCATACGCGTTACGCACCCGTGCGCCGGTCTCTAGCTCCGAAGAACTATACCCCTCGACTTGCATGTGTTAAGCCTGCCGCTAGCGTTCATCCTGAGCCAGGATCAAACTCTTCATCGTATATTGTTGATCTCAATTAATCAAGATCGTATTGTTATTCGAATCAGTCTCTATCGGTTCTTTTTAATCTCTCGATTATCTTACTCTTATTCTTTTGCTCTAACATCTCTGTTAAAGCGGCTGTCAATTCAATATGTCTACGAACGTGTATTTCTTTTTAGTCTCGCTTGTGTTTCAAAGCGGGTGCAAAAGTAGAAAACTTATTTCTTACTGGCAAATGTTTTTTGAAGTTTTTTTTGAGAAATTTTCATTCCCTTTTTCCTTCCCAAACCTTACCAATCTATCAATGAACTTTCCGTGTTTTGCGGGGTGCAAATGTAACATCTGTTTTCAAATCTCACAAGCTTTTTTTAATCTTTTTTGAAAATAAATTTTCCTTCCGATTGTATTTGCCTGCCAGTATTTCAGTGAACGCCCGTCGTTGTTGCGGGTGCAAAAGTAGCACCTTTATTTACATTTACAAGCCTTTTTTTTATATAATTTCAATCTTTTTTATAACTCGCTGGTATAACGTTTTTTACAACCCGAAGTTTTTTTATGGCTATCCTGCTTTTGACGGGGTTTGCCTGTTTTGGGTAGTTTGCTCGCAAAGGCGCTAAAACGCAAAGTTTGTTTTTACTGGGTTTTATGAATCGCGCAAAGGCGCAAAGTCGCCAAGTTCTGCTTTTTCCTGCTCTTTATACTAAATGTTTCTTCTCAAAACCGCTGCCTGGCCCCGATAGTCCCGAAGCTTCAGAAGGAAATCCTTTTGGTTTTTTCTTTAAAAAAGCAAAAAATTGAAACGGATAGCGGGAAATGGCTCCTGATTCAAATTATAATAAATGCGTATCAATAGTAAACCCGACAGTCCCGAAACTTCGGGATTGAAAACCTGTCGGGTTTGGCAGAGTGAATTTTACTCCTATATATAGTATGAAAATGTACCTTATATATAAGTATATCTTTTTAGTTTAAAGCGTCGATTACTTCTTTAGTGATTTGAATGCTTTTTAGTTTTGCCTGATGATCGAAAATTGGACCGGTTACCATTAACTCATCAATTCTTGAATAATCTATGAATTTTTTAAGATCGATTACTAACTGCTCTTTGTTTCCTGTAAAAGTACAAGCTGTCATTTGATCGACATGAAAGCGTTCTTCTTCGCTCATGATATCATCGAGTGAATCTACAGGCGGCTGCAGTCCTTTTCGATCGCCGCGAATTAAATTCAGAAACATTTGGTATAAACTTGTTGATAGTTTTTCAGCTTCTTCGTTAGTATCTGCGGCAATAATATTTACACATGCCATCGTTTTTGGTTTGTCTAAAACATCTGATGCCTGAAAATTTTCGCGATAGAATTCAAATGCCTGAATCATTTGGCGCGGTGCAAAATGTCCGGCAAAGGCATAAGGCAATCCGTAAGCAGCGGCAAGAGCAGCACTTTCCATACTTGAACCTAAAATCCAGATGGGAATATTTGTACCTTCGGCCGGAAATGCGCGAACTTTTGCTGTAGCATTTTCTGTCGAGAAATAATCCTGTAGTTTGCTTACGTTTTGAGGAAAGCGCTGTGCCTGCTCAAAAAAATCTTTCCTGATTGCTTCGGCTGTTGGCTGATCTGTTCCCGGCGCTCTTCCTAAACCTAAATCGATTCGGTTAGGATAAAGTGTTTCCAGGGTTCCAAATTGCTCGGCAACTACTAAAGGAGAATGATTTGGAAGCATGATTCCGCCGGAACCTACTCGAATATTTTTTGTATTACCGGCAATAAAACCAATTAAAACTACCGTAGCGGTACTGGCGACATGTGCCATATTGTGATGTTCTGCCAGCCAAAATCGCTTGTATCCTAATTGATCTGCAAGTTGTGCTATGTCTTTTGTTTTTTGAAATGTTTCGGTTGCGTTGCTATCCTGAGTTATAATAGCGAGTTCTAGTATAGAGACTGAAATTGGGTTTTTCATGAATTTTTAATTTGTACAAAATTAATTCATTTATAGAGATGACTTTTATTTTCTAATGTTAATAGAATTATAATGTTTTCGACCTTATCAAAACGCTACAATTATCAATTTTTTAATAATTAATTATTGTTTTACGATAATTAATTATACATTTGCAACAACAAACTAAATTTTAGTATAAATGAAAACGACTCACTTTGTTTCGAAAATCTTATTTTATGTTACGCGATTTTTGGCTATTGTTTATTTTACGTTAGCTCTTTACTCTTTTGTTGCATTAATTACCGGATGGTCTTTGAATTTTAAAGAAAACGGAAAATTTTTTCAGATATATTATCCCTTTACGGAACGTCCATTAATGTTAGGCGATTATAATATTCCGTATATAATTTTTGATTTTTTATCTCCTCTTTCTCTTTACGGACTTTTCTTTTTACTGAGCAGTAATGTTTTTAAAGTATTTTTTCAGCCTAAATTATTTACTCAAAACGGAATTAGTCATTTAAAGCGATTTTATCTGGCAAATTTGTTGCTGCCCGGTATTACGATTTTTTTAGCTTCTATTTTTGTTTCGTTAGATAACGAAGTGAGCATTTTTATTTTATTGCATTTTATGCTGGGAATATTTGCTTATTTTCTGGCAGCGATTTTCAAACAGGGTTTAAACCTTCAGAACGAACAAGACTTATTTATATAACTATGCCAATAATCGTAAATGTTGATGTTATGCTTGCCAAGCGCAAGATGCAAAGTAAGGAATTGGCAGAAAAACTAGATATAACGCCTGCTAATTTATCGATACTTAAAACCGGAAAAGCCAAAGGAATCCGGTTTGATACTCTTGAGGCTATTTGCAAAATATTAGATTGCCAGCCCGGCGATATTTTAGAGTATGTAAGCGAATAATTCTTTTTTTTAGAACTTAATCATAATATAAAACCGGCTTTTTTAAGTCGGAAGGAATTCTATTGCCTATTTTTCAAATATTATTTACAATCAATCATCTAAATCAATTAAAAATGAACAGTTTATCAATCAAAAATCTCAGCAAAAGTTATGAGAATGGCACTCAGGCACTGGCTAATGTATCTTTAGAAATCACGAACGGAATGTTTGGATTACTTGGTCCAAACGGAGCCGGAAAATCAACTTTAATGCGAACTATCGCCGCTTTGCAGGAACCAACTTCGGGAATTATTGAATTTAACGGCATCAATATTCTTGACAATCCAATGTTTATCAGGGAGAATTTAGGCTACCTGCCTCAGGAATTTGGCGTTTATCCAAAGATATCTGCTTATCGTTTGCTCGATCATTTGGCAGTTTTAAAAGGAATTGTCGACAAAAAAGAAAGGCATAATCAGATTTTAAACTTACTCCAACAGACTAATTTACTGCAGCACAAAGACAAAGCCGTGCATTCGTTTTCTGGCGGTATGCGTCAACGTTTTGGTATTGCGCAGGCTTTACTTGGAAATCCTAAAATTATTATTGTCGATGAACCAACTGCCGGACTCGATCCTGAAGAAAGAAACCGTTTTAATAATTTATTGAGCGAGATTGGCGAAAATATTATTGTGCTTTTATCAACTCATATTGTCGAAGATGTTCGGGATTTGTGCACGAAAATGGCTATCATCTCTGGCGGAAAATTGATTTTGGAAGGAAATCCAAATAAAGTTATTGATACTTTAAAAGACAAAATTTGGGTTAAAACAATTCAAAAAAACGAATTAAATGAATATCAAAATCATTTCAATATTATTTCGTCACATTTAAATTCCGGAAAATTGAACATTCATGTTTTTTCAGACGAACAGCCTGAATCTGGCTTTAACTTAATTTCTCCGGATTTGAGTGATGTTTACTTTAGTGTTTTAAATCAAAATCAACTTAAAAAATAATGATGTTATGTTTTCAAAATTAGTACAATTTGAATGGCATAACAATACCAAAAACTGGAGTTTTTATGTCACATTTTTAATTTATCTGTTTTTTGGATTTCTTGTTAGCGCTTTTGCGAATTTTTCGTTTTCCGGCGCTTACAAAAATGGTCCTTATGTGCTTACTTATGCAATTGGTTTAATTTCGTTAACCACAATATTTTCTATTACATTACAAATTGCCCAAAGTTTTTTAAAGGAATATGAAACCAAATTTGATTCGATCGTTTTCACTACTCCTATTTCTAAATTTAATTATTTGGGAAGCAAATTTATCGTTGCTTTTGGTGTTGCTGTTATTTCTTTTGGAATGTTTATCGTTGGAATGATGATTGGTCATTTAATGCCGTGGCTTGCAAAAGATGAAATTGGCCCGTTTTTATTTCTAAATTATCTTTGGCCTTATTTGGTTTTAGTAATTCCTAATATCTTATTGTGTCTTTCAATCTTAACCGCCTTGGCTTGGTTAACGCGAAGTAAACTTTTTATTTATGTTGGCGGGTTCCTTATTTATATCCTATATATTGCGGGTTCCTTATTTTCGAATTCTCCAATTTTTGCAAATGCTTCTCCTTCATCTGCCGCAGCAATGTCTTTTGCAGCAAAAATAGATCCGTTTGGGCTGGCGGCTTTTTTAGAACAAACACGATATTGGACTTCACTTGAAAAAAATAATAATCTGCTCGATTTATCCGGCAACTTTTTATTAAACCGAATGCTCTGGATGAGCGTTTCTTTACTATTGATTTTACTTTCGTATCGTTTCTTCTCCTTTCGAAAAACAAAAATTAAAAAAGCAAAATCAATTAGGGTTTCTAAAACTGAAATTGTTTCATTTTCTAAAGAAGTTCCAAAAAATATTGAATTTCAAACTTTAAAACACAATCTTTTAGTTTTAAAAAGTTTTATCAAAATGGATGTTTCGTTAATTTTAAAGGGAATTCCGTTTATCTTAATTGTTCTTTTATTTTCAGGATTATTATTAATTGAAATCTCGGATGAGATTGATGGCGGAATCAGATTGGCGCAAAACATTACAAATACAGCTTTGATGATTAGCACTATTATGGATCGTTTGCCTTTTATTCTGATTTTAATAATTCTATTTTACAGCAACGAATTATTATATAGGAGCGAAAATTCAAAATTTGAGATGCTCGAAAATACTACACCATATTCTCAAATAGTAGTTTTATCTGCCGAATTAATTTCACTTTTTACGATTCCGTTACTTATTATTGCTTTTACGATCTTGATAGGTTTTGGTTTTCAAATTGTTTATGCCAATGCTCCAATAGAATTTGGACTTTACATTTCTTTATTCTATTATCTCGGTTTACCTATTTTATTGATTTCGGTTTTGATTGTTTTTATTCAAACTCTTATTCCTAATAAATATGCAGGTCTCTCGGCGGCAACCATTATTACGATTTTATTAAGTACCGGAATTGGCAAACAATTGGGTATTTTGCATCCATTATTGAGATTTGGAGATGCTTTTCAAAGAGAATATTTTGATTTGAATGGTTTCGAAAAATATACATTTCCGTTTCATGTTTCAATGTTATACAATTTAGGATTAGCTTTAATACTTTTAATTTCAACCGGAATTTTATATAAACGAAATTCTTCCATCCTAAAATCATTCAAAAGATATTCTTTTAATCAAAATCAAAAAACAGTTTTTACTTTAGGAATTGCTCTTTTTATCGGTTTTGGAAGTTATATTTTTCACAAAACAAATATTGAATATCCGTACATCACTGAAAAAGATCAGAACAATTGGAGCGAACAATATGAGTTGAAATTTAAAAAATACACTCATTTAGTACAACCCATAATAACTTCAGTTAGCAGTAATGTAGCTTTATTTCCTGATGAAAATCGTTATGAAGTAAAAGGAACTTATCAGTTAATAAACAATTCTGAAAAACCAATTGATAGTTTACTCCTATATATAGATCGAAATTCGAAACTAACTTCAATTAAAATTCCGAATGCTAAAAAAATAAATGATGTTTCAGCATTCAACCATTATTGGTTTCGTTTATCAAAACCGCTGAAACCGCATCAAAAAATGGAGATTTCTTTTTCGTTTGCATCAGAATGGTCGCCTTTTAAAGGTCATACTTCGTTTAATTCTATAATCGAAAATGGTTCTTTTATGAGAATAAGCCGTTATTATCCCACTTTTGGTTATCAGGATTCTAATGAAATCAGCAGTAAAAAAGAACGATTAAAAAGGCATTTACCCGCTCAAAGTCCGTTAAAAAAACTGGAAGACAAATCGGTAATTCCACAAAATTTTATTGATTATGAAACTGTAGTTTCTACATCAAAAAATCAAACCGTTATTGGAGTTGGCGATTTAATTGGAAAATGGAAAAAAAACGATCGCAATTATTTTCATTATAAATCAAATGGAAAAATTCCGTTCAGGTTTGCATTTTCTTCTGCTGAATATGAAATCAAAAAAACAAATTATAGGGGAATTTCAATAGCAGTTTATTACGATAAAAGGCATTATCGAAATGTTTCAAAATTGATTACCGATGTAAAAAACACTCTCGATTATTGTCAAAATAATTTTGGCAAATATCCGTATAAAACCATTCGTTATGCCGAAGTTTCTGCTTTCGCCGATGGTTTTGCCGCCACTTCTTATCCGTCTACGGTTTATATGAAAGAAAATTTTGGTTTTTACAGCGACATTTCACATAAAGATAAGGAAGATGTAATTAACCAATTAACGGCTCACGAATTATCGCATGAATGGTGGGGAAATGCGCAAATTAGTCCGGAGCAAAAAGAAGGAAGCTGGATTTTGACCGAGACTTTGGCTCAATATACAGAGTTAATGTTATATGAAAAAGAACATGGTTTGGAGAGAACTTTAGAAACTTTAAAAATTCATCTGGATTTATATCTAAGCAGCCGAAGTTTTGAACCTGAAACGCCTCTTTATAAAACAAATTACGAAACGCCTCATTTACCTTATGATAAAGGAATACTTATTATGCATCAATTGCAGTTATTAATTGGAGAGAAAAAAGTGAATCTGGCTTTGAAAAATTTTCTGATTCATTATAAATATCCCAGTCAAATTCCGGATTCTGAAGATTTGTTAAATGAAATTTATTCGGTTACCGATAAAAAACTGCATTATAAATTAGATGAAATGTTTAAACAAATTATTACCTATTCGTCAAAAATTGTAGCTGTTGAAAGCCAGAAAAAAAATGATTTTTATGAAGTTTCATTCCGCGTAAATTCTGAAAAATATTCAGAAAATGCGACTGGAAAACGAAAATTGATTGCCAACGATACTATAATTGATGTTGGTGTTTATGATGATAACGGAAAATTATCTGCTTATCCGTTTTCCATTAAAAATAATTCGGTACAAGGGAAAATCAAACTCAAAAACAAACCTCAACTTATTGTTGTTGATCCGTATTCAAAGAATATTGATACTTTTATAAAAGACAACGAAAAGGAGATTGATTAAAGTTTTTTGCCACAGATTAAAGGATTTTAATGATTTTTTTACTTGTGTTAAAATTTTAATGCAAATATTACAATCAGAATAAATCTTTTTAATCTGTGGCAAAATAATTATTCCAACTGAATTGTAATTAATTTATGTTTTGTTTTTCCATCGCTTGAAATTTTAAAATCTTTTGAGTTTGATTCTATTTCAAATTTTGAAGAAGTATCAACCGCTAACGAAATTTCACGATGTCTGAATGTTTGCGGAATTTCAGGAATTTCAATTGTTACGAGACCTTCTTTATTTGTTTGTTCGTACTTGATTTTAATTCTGTCACGCAACCAAATATATTCGTAAACTTCCTACCAGGGCGCCATCCAGACAGAATCATTTCCTTCTGATCCGTATTTATTTGCGATAGCAGTCATATAATATTTAAAATCAGGAAAGCGCATACTTAACGACCATAAATTTTGATTTCCAACTCCGTGTGTAAATGCATTATACCAAACCGGATTTTGCAATTTTGCTACTGAATCGAAAGTGGCTAAAAACCGATCCATTGTTTTAAATCCAACTGTATCTTTTGAACTTTGAATAAATGTTCTGGCATAGATCATTTTATCAAGATTTATTTTTTCTTTCACATCAATTACCGGTCCCGCGCCAACATACGATGCTACCGAAAAAGAACCATTTGCAAGCGCGTCTCTTTCATATTCTAACTGATATCCGGGATCGCTTTCTCCGCCGGGAACTACAAAATGCGACATTGTAAAACCCAGATTTTGTTGTATCGAAGCAGTATTTTCAGTTACTTCTGTCAGAAAATTAGTTCCGTGTTTTGTGGCGTGATGAAAACCGTGATTCAATACATCCCAACCTGCATTGTACATTTCTTTTACTTCCGCCCACGAAAGATGTCCACGATTTACGGGTGAATCGCCAATTGCTGCGCCATTAATTGCCAAACCAAGTTTAAACGGAATTTTATTTCCTAATCCATCTGAATAAAAAAGTCCTTTTGAAGTGGTTCCGTCTCCGCCCTGATCATTTTTCCATTCGCTGATTGTTGGTCCGCTTATTTTTCCTCCTTTAAATAATGGAAATGCAGTTAAATATGTTGATCGATAACCATCATCAACCGTAAAACTGTACGCTAAATGTTTATTGAATTTTAAAGCCGCAGCCTTAATTGCTACTTGATCTGCCGACTTTAATTTTAATTTAAATGAAATAGTTCTGGTTTTTGAAGAGTCTGTTTTTAGGTTTGAATTATTTGCAAAACAAAAAGAAACCGAATTGATAATGAGAACTATTGTGAATAAAAATGTTTTCATTCGGGATTGTGGTATTTTCATTTGAAACATCAGATTTAGAATTTCTAAAGATACATTTCTTTAAAAATAAATCTGTTTAAAAAATGATATTTCAATATTGTTGATTGTGTTTTAACGAAATAAGAATAATCTGTCTTGCTTTTAATTCACAACTAACTAAAAATCAACTATATAAAATAAAGGTCTGTAATTTGGTTAGTTAAAAAATTGAATCAATTTAATTATCTAATACTAAAATTATGAAATCAACTACTGCTCAAAATGTTTGGTCAAAAACAACAAAAAAAATTTTATGTCTGGTAACAATCAGTTTTTTTATGCTTACTAGCTGCAATAAAAAAGAAGATGCCACAAAAACTACTTCTCAGGAAACTGAAGATACAACTGTTTCATCAGAAGTGAAACCTGCAAATCCGCCGGCAAATTTTAAGCACGAAACTGCTTTGGTTAATGGTGTTAAAATTCATTATGTAATTGGAGGAAAAGGAGATCCGCTGGTTTTGGTTCATGGTTTTGGGCAAAACTGGTATATGTGGAATCGTTTGCTGCCTGAACTTTCAAAACATTTTACCGTTATCGCTCCTGATTTAAGAGGTGTTGGCGAATCTGACAAACCAGAATCCGGTTATGATAAAAAAACGATGGCTACTGATATTCATGAATTGGTAAAAAAACTGGGATACAACAATATCAATCTTGCGGGGCATGATATTGGGCTTATGGTTGCGTACGCTTATGCTGCTCAATATGGCAGTGAAGTTAAAAAAATTGCTTTAATGGACGCGCTTCTTCCTGGTGTTGAGCCGGTTTGGTCAAAAGTTTCGGCTTCGGCATGGTGGTTTGGCTTTTTTGCATGGCCGGCTTCGGGAGATATTGTTAAAGGTAAAGAAAAGGAGTTTTTGGTTAATTTCTGGCCAATGGTCGGGCATGTAAAAGATCCTTTTACAGCTGAAGAAACGGCTGAATTTGTGAGAGCTTATGCTGTAAAAGATGCTGCGAAATCTAGTTTTAAATGGTTTGGAAATTTCCCTCAGGACGGAAAAGACAATCTGATTTTTATGAAAACGAAACTAAAAATGCCTTTGCTGGCTATGGGCGGAGAATATTTTGCTGCAGCTTTTCTAAAAGATCATTCAAAATTAGTTGCCGAAAATGTGACGGAATCAAAAATTGCAGGTTCAGGACATTGGTTGGTTCAGGAAAACACAGCTCAGGTTCAAAAAGATTTACTTGCTTTTTTCCTTGCAAAATAAAAAACCAGTTCCAATTAATCCAGAAAATCAGATATGAAAATGCAAAAAATAATTTCAGGACTTGTCATATTATTGTTGTGTTTTTTTATAAACACAAATGTTTATGCGCAGTTTCCTATGCCAAATCATGTGCCTATTTGGGATGCCAATACGGTAACTTTAAAACTGCATAAAATAACGGCAAATGTATATGTAGTTTCTCCGAATACGGTAGAAAATGAAACTACAAAAGGAATTCCACAGGCGACTTCGGCGGGTTTTATTGTGAGTGAAAAAGGGGTTTTGGTTATCGAAACATTACTGAGTAAAAAACTTTACGATCAGCTTTATAATTTGATACGATCTGTAACTGACAAACCAATTGTATATGCCGTAAATACGAGTGATCACGGTGATCATTGCTTTGGAAATTATTTACTTCCTAAAGAAACGATCATTATCCAGAATGAATTTTGCAAAGAGAATCTTTCTAAAAACTATGATAATACCAAACAGTTTATGATTATGCTTTTTGGCAAAGACAGAGGAATTGAGGAAAGTGTTTATCGTGCTGCCGACATCACGATATCAAAAAATCAAAACATGAAAATTGATATGGGAAATGGCAATATTGTCGAGATTTTGAATGTTGGAACGGCACAATCTCCGGCAGATCTTTTTGTGTATTTAAAATCTCCGTCAGGAAATGTTTTATGGGCAGGAAATCCTTTTATTGCCGAAAGTCCGGCGATTCCGTGGTTATTTGATGGTTATTTTTTAGAGCCGGTTAACAATCTGAACAAAATTTATAACATGATTTCAGATAAGGATATTGTAGTTCCCGGTCATGGCCGAATAACGAACAAAGCCGGAATAAAATACACGATTGATTATGTCGAAGCTTTAAAAACCAATGTAGAAAATGCAGTAAATAAAGGGTTGACTTTAGATGAAACAAAAAAAGCTGTTACAATGAAAGAGTTTGATAAGGGATATGAGCTTTTTAACTGGCTTCATTTTAATTTCAATGTTCCTAATGCATACAAGGATATTAAAGAAAACGGGAAATAACTAATTTAAAATTTGCGCTATGAATCTATCAAATACTAAAACAGTTGTGTTTATTACGGGAGCATTCGTTAGCCATTCTTGTTGGGATGAATGGATTATCTTTTTTGAAAATAAAGGATATAAAGCAGTTGCCCCGCCCTGGTTGTACAAAAATGAATCGGCTGAAGCTTTAAGAAGCCGACATCCGGATGAAAAAGTGGCGTCAATACGCTTGCAGAATCTGATTGATTATTATACCGAAATAATCGAAAAATTACCCAATAAACCCATTTTAATTGGTCATTCATACGGAGGGCTTTTAACGCAATTGCTGCTTCAAAAAGATCTTGCCGTTGCCGGAGTTGCGATACATTCTGTCGCTCCGCAAGGATTAATAACGTTTAAATTTTCGTTTTATAAAGGAACCTGGGGAGCTTTAGGTTTTTTTACTTCGCTGAAAAAAACATTTTTAATGCCTTTTAAACAATGGCAATATGCTTTTACAAACGGAATGTTATTTGAAGAACAGAAAGAATCTTATGAAAAACTGGTTGTTCCGGAATCTAAATTAGCGTTGAGAGACGGTTTAACAAAAACGGCCAAAATCGATTTTACAAAACCTCATCCTCCGTTATTGATTATTGCAGGATCTGAAGATCATATTGTTCCGTCTTCTTTAAATTATTCCAATTTTAAAAAATACAAAAACATTGATTCAGTAACCACTTTCAAAGAATTTAGGGGTCGAAATCATTTTGTTTTAGGACAAGCTAACTGGAAAGAAGTCGCGAGTTTTACCGCAGATTGGTTAGAGAAAATAAGTTAATTCATTTCTCTTTTTATTTCCAGTTTTTTAATTTTTGAATTTAATGTCGATGGATGAATATCCAGAATTTCAGCAGCTCCGCCAATTCCTGATATTTTTCCATTGCATTTTTTCAGAATATATAAAATGTAATCGCGTTCATTTTCTAAAATGGTTTTAATCGAAAATGATTCACTTGCTTGTTCTGCATGCATTTTTGAAGATGTCGAAAATTCAATATCCTTAATTGTATTTCCATCAGTCAATAAAATAGCGCGTTGCATTACGTGCTCTAATTCTCTAATATTTCCCGGCCAATTGTAGTTTGCAATTTGCTGCAGCGCAAAATCTGAAAGTGACGGAGATTTTCGTCCCATTTTTTCACTATAGACTTTTATAAAATGATTTGCCAAATCAGGAATATCTTCTTTTCGTTTTTTAAGCGACGGAACCATAATCGGGAAAACGTGCAGGCGATAATACAAATCCATTCTAAATCTTCCTGCGGCTACTTCTTCTTCCAGATTTTTATTGGTGGCAGCAATTATTCTCACATCTATTTTTATTGGCGATCCTCCGCCAATACGCTCAATTTCTCTTTCCTGCAAAACACGTAATAATTTTACCTGAAGTTCCATTGGCATCTCTCCTATTTCATCCAGAAAAATTGTTCCGCCATCTGCCAATTCAAATTTACCAATTCGCTTATCCATTGCTCCTGTAAAAGCTCCTTTTTCATGTCCGAAAAGTAATGATTCGGCAAGATTTTCAGGAATGGCGCCACAATTTATAATCACCAAAGGTTTATCTTTTCTGGGCGACAAGGCATGAATACTTTGTGCTATTTTTTCTTTTCCCGTACCGCTTTCTCCCAAAACTAAAACCGAAGTATCTGACGGAGCTACTTTTCGGATATAATCAAAAACAGTAATCATTTGAGAACTATTTCCAATTATTCCCTCAAAACCAACTGACTTATTTAATGGTTTTACTTCTTTAATTATGGTTTCTTTTTGATAAGGTTCAGAATCTGTTTTTAGGTACATTTTAGCAATAAACTGAACAAATGTATTTTCGAGATTAGCCAAAACTTTTAAACTATCTGCTGAATAAACATTAAAATTACGGCTGTAGAACGTGAAATGAAATTTTTGAATTGCTGCAATCGAAATCGGAAAAACCAAATACGATTTAATCCCGAAATTATGCGCTATCAATCCTTTTATAGGTGCAACCTGAAAATTATTGATTAACGCTTCTTCGCTATAAACAATTGGCTTTAAATCTATTTTAGATTTTTTATATGTCTCGTTTAACTCTTTTACCGAAATATCGGCTATTTTCGAAAATTTATCCGGATTAATAATCTGATAATCATCTATATTTTTACGCATTATTCCAAGATTTGCATAATGCATTGTATTTGTAAAACCTGCTTCTAAATAATCAAATGAGATAAAAGCTTGTACTACTTTTGCGAATGCCAATAAAGCATCTTCCCATTTAAGTTTTAATTTGGTAATTTCTGCAATGCTGTTTTGCAGCTGAAATTGCTGCATTAATTGCGATTCCAAACTATATTCCTGACGATAAAAAGCAATTTCGAGTGTTGTTAAAACATCTTGTTCGCGAAAAGGTTTTACAATAAATCCGTAAGGCTGCGTAATCTTTGCCTGATCTAAAATACTTTTACTTGAATTGGCAGAAATGTAAATAAAACCAATACGGTTTTCTTTTAAAATCTGCGCCAGTTCAATTCCGTTTCTGCTGCCTTTTAGCATAATATCCACAAAAACCAAATCCGGTTTTTCTATTTGAATCTGTTCTAAAGCCTGATCAACAGAACGTGTAATTCCGGTTACTTCATAATTTGCTTTTTCAAGAATTAATTGCAAATCATGAGCTTCAATAAATTGATCTTCAACAATTAAAATTCGCTTTTTTAATGTAGTCACTGATTCAGTATTTATATCGCCGAGAACCGTTTTCATAAATGTGGTATTTTTTGTATGTAATTAGTGTAATTGACTGGTATAAAATTACTTAATTATTCTAATTAAAATCGTTATTATTTCAAATTTAAAACAAAAAAAATATCTTTTATGTGAATTTTCCTGATATTATTTAAAAAAATCTGTTTGGTTTATTTCTATATTTGTTTGACCACAAAAACTTCCAAAAACCTAATTATAACCTCATCATGAAACAAGCTTTTTGTTTTTACTTTTTACTTCTTATTTCTCTTCATTCCGTTGCGCAAACATCCACTTCAACAGCAGGTTATGATTTAAAAAAGAAGCGTTTGCTATTTCAGTTTTGTACTACTTTTTTGTATGCAACAAATCAAGGAAAGATTGACGAAGACAGTTCGGCGGTATTAACTACAAAAGCGTACAATTTACCTCTTTCGCTAAGTTATGATGAAGGATATAACGAAAATGGAAATATAATAATTGGCAGTGAATTGATTAAAAAAGGGAATATAAATGCTGCCACAAAACTTTTATCCCAGGCAAAAGGTTCAGACAAAATTTTATTGCTGCTTCAGCTGGGAAGTTTTTACCTTTATAAACCCGGAACAAAACCCGAAGATCTTCAAAATGCTTTCAAATATATTAATGAAGCGGTACAAACAAGCAATCAGCTTAAAATTATAAAATGGAAGCATGAAAGTTTATTATTACTGGGAAAATACTATAATCAGGAACATAATTTTACCGAAAGTAAAAATTGTTTTAGCAGAGTTGTAAACGAATGCCGAAAACAAAATGATAAAAAGGCTCTTGCCGATGCCTTGGCAAATGAAGGTTCTACTTTACCTTTTCCCGATCCTGAAAAAGAAAAAATCCTAAACGAAGCGATACAACTTTACAAAACATTAGGATTAGAGGAAAAGGCGATAGAAATGCATCTAAAGCTTATTACAATACATTATTTCAGCGGAAACATCAATTTAGCCAATAAAGAATTTTATCAAAACTTATACAACCAAAGAAAAATTGGGTTTAAACATACTCAATTTACAGAATCGGCAATTTCATATATAGAGCTTAACCGACATAATATCAAAAGCTCTTTGTATTATGCTTTAAAAACGATTAAAACAGTAAAAACCCTTAACGATTATAATTTTGCTGATACGTTTTATTTGCGTTTCGGAAACGTTTATCTGGTTTTAGGTCATTATGAAGAAGCTGCAGAAATGTATCAAAAAAGTGTCTATTATGGACAACATTATATAAGTGCCGGAAGTTGGTATAAAAGTTTTATGAGTCTTGTTGCGGCTTTATCATCAAAGGGAAAAAATCAGGAAGCTATTGATTACATCAATTCTGTTACTGTAAAATTTCCGCCAACGAACCCGTACGACAAAATGATTTTGAATTTTACAAAAGCAAATTGTTACGATCGATTAAAAAATTATGCCTTGGCAGAGAAATATTTTAAAGAAATGGATCTTTCGGCACAGCAATTAAATGGTCCGCAAACTTTACTGGATGTTTCAAATGCGTATGCCTCAATGTCTTATTTTTATGCGCGCAGACATCAGGCAGACAAAGCGAAATTATATGCTGATAAAATTTCAGTTTTAGCTAAAGCAAATAATCAGCATTATAACTTACCGGATCTTGAAATTTCCTTATCCACAACTGATTCATTAAATGGCAATTATTCATCGGCTTTAAAACATTACCAAATTTATAAAAAGATGAGTGATTCTTTGATTAATTATGCTAAAAACAAACAAATTGAAGAGCTTAAAATTCAATATGAAACGGTCAATAAAGAGCAAAAAATTAAACTATTAAACGATCAGGCAAAATTGCAGCAGAGCCAATTACAAAAATCAAAACTCTTAAATAATTTATCTATTGGTTTTTTACTATTGCTTCTTATTATCATTGGTTTGCTGTACAATCGTTACCGCTTAAAACAGCGAAATCACGCCAAACTTGAGCAGAAAGAAAAAGAAATTAATCAGAAAAATATCAATTTAAATCATTTACTTAATGAAAAAGAATGGTTGTTGAAAGAAATTCATCATCGTGTAAAAAACAATCTGCAAACCGTCATTAGTCTGCTAAATTCACAATCTGCTTATTTGGATAACGATATGGCTTTATCAGCCATAAAAAACAGTCAACATAGAATACATTCAATGTCTTTGATTCATCAAAAATTATATAATTCTGAAAATATTTCGACGATTAATATGCCTAATTATATACGGGAGTTGGTTGAATATTTACGTGAGTCTTTTTCGCTTGGTCAGAGAATTAGGTTCGAAGTAAAAATTGATCCATTAGAATTAGATGTGGCACAGGCCGTTCCGCTTGGACTTATTTTGAATGAAGCCATTACAAATTCGATTAAATATGCTTTTCCTGAAGATCGCACCGGAATAATTTCTGTAAAGCTTGAACGAATTTTAGACAACAAATATCTATTAAATATTTCTGACAACGGAATTGGTCTTGATATGAACCTCAACACTAAAAAAAGCAATTCATTCGGGATGAGTTTGATAAAAGGTTTAAGTGATGATTTGGATGCAAAATTTACGATGGAAAATAATAACGGAACTATTTTGAAAATTGAATTTTCGCAAGAATTTCCATTGAATCAAAAAAGAGAAGTAATTTAAATCCTAAATTTGCCTTCTGAAAGTAAATTACGATTTTAGCCTTTTCCTCAAATGACACACAAAATTTTAATTATAGACGACGAAGAAAAACTGAGAAGTCTGCTGGCACGCATTATAAAATCGGAAGGATTTGAAGTTTTTGAAGCCAAAGATTTAAAATCGGGTTTTAAAAAATTAGAACAAACCGAAATTGATGTCGTTTTATGTGATGTAAAATTACCGGACGGAAATGGCGTTGATTTTCTGCAAAACATAAAAGGAAGCTTTCCTTTAATAGAAGTTATTTTATTGACGGCTTTCGGGAATATTCCGGATGGCGTTCAGGCAATGAAAAATGGCGCTTTTGATTATATTGTAAAAGGCGATGACAACGACAAAATTATTCCGCTTTTGTATAAAGCTGTTGAAAAATCTCATTTACAGAAAAAAGTAAAACAGCTTGAAAAACGCATTGGAGATAAATATTCTTTCAATACCATTATCGGAAAATCTAAAGGAATCGAACAAGTAATTGATCTGGCTAAAAAAGTCGCCAAAACCGATTCTACTGTTTTACTTACCGGAGAAACCGGAACCGGAAAAGAGGTTTTTGCACAAGCAATTCATGAAAATAGCAATCGTGTTGGCAAATCTTTTGTTGCCTTAAACTGCAGTACTTTTAGCAAAGAAATTCTGGAAAGTGAACTTTTTGGTCACAAACAAGGCGCTTTTACCGGAGCACTAAAAGATAAAAAAGGTTTTATAGAAGAAGCCAACGGCGGCACTTTGTTTCTGGATGAAATTGGAGAAATGCCAATAGAATTGCAAGCCAAATTATTACGCGTTTTAGAAACCAGCGAATATATTCCGGTTGGAGACACAACGCCAAAAAAATCAAATTTCAGATTAATTGCGGCTACAAACAGAGATTTAAAAACAGAAAGTGACGAACACCGTTTTCGTTCTGATTTATACTTTCGATTGAATATTTTCGAAATTAAACTTCCTCCATTAAGGGAAAGAATAAAAGATATTGCCTTAATTACGCAATATTTCGTCAAACAATTTTCTGAAAAAACGAATAAAAAAACATTAACTATTTCAGATGATTTTCTTCAGAAATTAGAAAATTATTCCTGGCCGGGAAACATTCGCGAACTTAAAAATGTCATCGAAAGGTCTGTAATTCTAAGTAATGGTGATATTTTAACCGCTGATGTTTTGCCTTATGAAATGCAGCATCAACCTGAAAAAGCAACCAAATCAATGTCGGCTTTTTCTATGCAAAGTATTGAAAAACTGCATATTCAAAAAGTTTTAAATTATACGAAAGGTAATAAAGCAGAAGCTGCCCGTTTGCTGGAAATTGGTATTGCGACTTTATATCGAAAACTGGAAGAGTATAGTATACAATAACAAATATAAATTCCAATTATCAGCATATCAGATCCTGCAAGGTTTTCAAAACCTTGTAGGTTTAAATTTTACATCCTAACGGTTTCAAATAATTAGAATACCTACAAGGTTTTGAAAACCTTGCAGGAAATTGGAACGAATTCAGACAAACCTATCATTTCAATAAAAGCTTATCATTTTGATAGGCTTTTTTTATGCCTGCTTTTTGGCACGAAGCTACAATCCTTTTATTGGCAGCACTTTAACCGTTATAACCCTTTTTCGGTCTGACTTTTGGCATAAGTGGGAAGAACATAAAAATTCATTCTCATGAAAAATCAAGTCACCTCAATCTACAAACAAGCCGAGCGCTTTGCCGAGATTACCAAAAAATCTATCATTTCTGGTAACATCGTTAGAGCAAAAAAATGTCTGGCACTTGCCGAGCGTCTTTTTATTACAGGAAGTTTAGAAACTAAAAACGCCATTTCGAATGTGTATGTTTTTTCAGTTTCTTCTTTTATGGAAGTACGTCACTGCAATATTTCACATTTATTTCCTCAAACGCTTAAAGCGGAATATATCAAACAAATTAATACGTCAGGTGTATAAAAAAGTTTAATCGGTTAACTGTTTAATTGTTTAATCGTTCAAACACAATCTAAAATCTGAATTCTAAAATCTAAAATAAAAACCTATGTTAATCACTATTCTTTTACTCGCATTGGCCGTTGTGTTGTTTGCGATTTGTTTTAAATCAGTTGAATTTTTTGAAAAAATCTAAATCATGACTGCACTATTTATTGTTTCCATCGCCGTTTTTGGCTATTTGGTTTATGTATTAATCAAACCCGAAAAATTTTAAATCATGTAAAAAGTAAAATGTTTTATGTGAAATGTAAAAACTAGATCTATTCATCAATTCATTTTACAAATCACATTTCTCATTTTACAATTAACATTTTACAAAAACTCACATATTATGAACACAGAATTATTAGGCGTCATCAGTATTTTTATCGTTTCGATAGTTTTAGCCATTCCGTTAGGAAAATATATCGCTAAAGTTTATTTAGGAGATAAAACACTTTTTGATCCAATTTTCAATCCAATTGAAAAATTTATTTTTAAAATCAGCGGCATTAATTCCACTGAAGAAATGAACTGGAAACAACACTTAAAAGCACTTTTAAGTATCAATATGATTTGGTTCTTTCTTTGCTTTTTCGTCTTATTATTTCAGGGATCGTTGTTTTTAAATCCCGACAATAATCCAAACATGACACCGGATTTGGCCTTTAACACCGCCATTTCATTTGTCGTAAACTGTAATTTACAGCATTATTCAGGTGAAAGCGGCGTTTCTTACCTATCACAAATGTTTTTGATGTTCTTGCAATTTGTTTCTGCTGGTGTTGGTATGGCTTCTGCAGCAATAATTTTCAATGCAATGAAAGAAAGAACTACAGAAAAACTAGGTAATTTTTACGACTATTTCATCAAAAGCTGTACACGTATTTTATTACCCCTTTCCGTTATTGTAGCTACTATTTTAGCATTCAGCGGTACACCAATGGATTTTGACAGTAAAGATTCTATCACAACTTTACAAGGTGATCACGTTGACGTTTCCCGCGGACCTGCTGCTGCTTTTATTGCTATCAAACATTTAGGTACAAATGGTGGTGGATTCTTCGGAGCCAACTCAGCGCATCCATTAGAAAATCCAACTTATTTTACCAATGCAGTTGAATTATGGTCACAATTAATAGTTCCGTTTGCTATGATTTTTGCTTTAGGTTTTTATCTAAAGAAAAAGAAATTATCATACGTAATCTTCGGAGTTATGACGGTTGGATTCCTTCTATTAGTTATCCCGACAATGATGAGCGAAATGAACGGAAATCCTGCTATCGAAAAAATGGGAATTGTTCAAACAACCGGAGCTATGGAAGGAAAAGAGGTTCGGTTTGGACCAGCTGTTTCAGGATTCTGGAGTATTGCAACAACAGTAATTTCTACAGGTTCTGTAAATAGTATGCACGATAGTTCAATGCCAGTTTCTGGTGCTATGGAATTGCTTGCTATGATGGTGAATGCCTTTTACGGCGGTTGTGGAGTTGGTATCTTGAACTTCTATATTTTCATTATTCTGGCAGTATTTATTTCCGGATTAATGGTTGGTCGAACACCTGAATTTTTAGGGAAGAAAATCGAAGCACGGGAAGTTAAAATTGCTGCTTTCATCGCCATTCTTCACCCTTTATTAATATTAGCCGGAACAGCTTTAGCATCTTATTTTGCTGCAAATGATACCGCAATGGGTTACTGGTTTAGCGGAAATGCAACAGGCTGGTTAAACAATCCAGGACATCACGGATTCTCAGAAATGTTATACGAATATACTTCAAGCGCTGCCAATAACGGTTCTGGTTTTGAAGGTTTGGGAGACAACAATCCGTTCTGGAATATCACTACAGGAATTGTGTTACTGTTGAGTCGTTTCATTCCTATCGTTGGGCCATTGGCAATTGCAGGATTATTGGCGAATAAAAAATACATCCCGGAAAGTGCAGGAACTTTAAAAACCGACACTTCTATTTTTGGAATAATGGTTTTTGCCGTAATCGCGATTATTGCCGCTTTATCATTCTTCCCAGCGTTGGCTTTAGGTCCATTGGCAGAATATTTTACTTTAAAATAATATAAAAGAAAATGACAACTAATAAATCCACATCATTGTTTGAAAGTAAGCAAGTAAAAGAAGCTTTAGTGCAATCTTTTGTGAAGCTGAATCCAAAAATGATGATCAAAAATCCGGTAATGTTTACCGTAGAAATAGGAACTGCCATTATGTTTGCTGTTTGTGTTTCCATTTTAATGGGAGCAACTGACCAAGGTAGTTTTACTTATAATTTAATTGTGTTTTTAATTTTACTTGCAACGCTTTTGTTTGCCAATTTCGCCGAAGCTATTGCCGAAGCAAGAGGAAAAGCTCAAGCCGATAGTTTAAGAAAAACACGTGAAGAAACTCCTGCAAGACAAATTTTGCCTAACGGAGAAATCAAAAATATCAGTTCATCTGAATTGAAAAAAGGAGATATTTTCGTTTGTGAAGCCGGCGATTTAATTGCAACCGATGGTGAAATTATCGAAGGTTTAGCGACTATCGACGAAAGCGCCATTACCGGAGAAAGTGCTCCTGTAATTCGGGAAGCAGGCGGTGATAAATCATCTGTAACCGGAGGAACAAAAGTACTATCTGATAAAATTAAAGTAATTGTAACCTCTGAACCTGGCGAAAGCTTTTTGGATAAAATGATTGCTTTGGTTGAAGGTGCAAGCCGCCAGAAAACACCAAACGAAATTGCCTTAACCATTTTATTAGCCGCATTTACTTTAATCTTTGTGATTGTGTGCGTTACGCTTAAACCGTTTGCCGACTATGCAAATGCACCCATCACGATTGCGGCTTTTATTGCACTGTTCGTTTGTTTGATTCCAACTACAATTGGAGGTTTATTATCAGCAATCGGTATTGCGGGAATGGACAGAGCGTTGCGTGCCAACGTAATTACAAAATCAGGAAAAGCAGTTGAAACTGCCGGAGATATTGATGTATTGCTTTTGGATAAAACCGGAACAATTACCATTGGAAACAGAAAAGCAACAAATTTCTACCCTGCAAAAGGTGTTACTGAAGAAGATTTTATAAAGTCTGCTGTGTTAAGTTCATTGGCAGATGACACTCCGGAAGGGAAAAGTATCGTGGAACTGGCAGGTGCCGAAACTGCCAATAAATTATCAATTGAAGGTGCTACTTTAATCAAATTTACCGCAGAAACGAGAACTTCCGGAGTTATTTTAAAAGACGGAACCAATATTAGAAAAGGAGCTCAGGATGCTGCAAAAAATATTGCAAAACAAGCCGGGAATTCTTTCCCTGAAGATACCGCTCAAAAAGTAATTGATATTTCTACAAACGGAGGAACGCCACTAGTCGTAATTAAAAACGATCAGGTTCAAGGTGTTATCGAATTGCAGGATATCATTAAAACCGGAATGAAAGAACGTTTTGACCGTTTGAGAAAAATGGGTGTAAAAACGGTGATGGTTACCGGAGATAATCCGCTTACGGCGAAGTTTATTGCCGAAGCTGCCGGAGTTGATGATTTTATTGCCGAAGCGAAACCTGAGGATAAAATGAACTACATCAAAAACGAGCAAAACTTAGGTAAACTTGTTGCCATGATGGGTGACGGAACGAACGATGCTCCTGCCCTTGCACAAGCGAATGTAGGTGTTGCCATGAACAGTGGAACTCAGGCTGCAAAAGAAGCCGGAAACATGGTCGATCTTGACAATGACCCAACTAAATTAATCGAGATTATCGAAATTGGGAAACAACTTTTAATGACTCGAGGCACTTTAACTACTTTTTCTATTGCAAATGACGTTGCGAAATATTTTGCTATTGTTCCTGCTCTTTTTATTACTGCAATTCCTGCGCTTGAAGGTTTAAATATCATGCGTTTGCACAGTCCTGAAAGTGCAATTTTATCAGCGGTAATCTTTAATGCGATCATCATTCCGATATTGATTCCGTTAGCGTTGAGAGGTGTTGATTATAAACCAATTGGTGCAAGTGCAATCCTAAAACGAAATCTGTTGATTTATGGGTTAGGTGGATTAATTGTCCCTTTTATCGGAATTAAATTAATTGATTTACTGGTAGCTATGTTTATTTAGTGAAATGTGATTTGTAAAATGTGAAATGACTAAATCAAAAAGTCACATATAACAATTTACAGATCACTTTTACATCTAACATTTTATATCTAACATTTTACATTAGAAACATGAAAACAATATTTTCACTATTAAAATTGACACTGCTTACCGTAATTCTGTTTGCAGTTATTTATCCCCTTGCGATTTACGGAATTGCACAATTTGCTCCTAATCACGGAAAAGGAGAAACTATTTCGGTTAACGGAAAAGTGGTTGGATACCAAAAAATCGGTCAGAAATTCGATAAGTCAAATTATTTCTGGGGAAGACCTTCGGCTGTGGATTATAATGCTGCAGGAAGTGCCGGAAGCAACAAAGGACCAAGTAATGCTGACTATTTAGCTTTGGTTCAAAAAAGAATCGACACGTTTTTAGTTGTTCATCCGTATTTGAAAAAATCTGAGATTCCATCAGATATGGTGACCGCTTCTGGTAGCGGTTTAGATCCGAATATTTCACCGCAAGGCGCTTTGATTCAGGTGAAACGTGTTGCCAAAGAACGAAAATTAGCTGAAGATAAAGTAAAAGCTTTGGTTGAAGCGAATATTAATACGCCAAAAGTTATGGGAACTCCAACGGTGAATGTGTTGGAATTGAATGTGGCTTTGGATGAGCTTTCTAAAAAAGGTTCTTAGGTTCTGAGTTTTTAAACCCGACAGGTTTTAAAAACCTGTCGGGTTTGACAAAGATCTTCGCAATGACAAACTAAATTTTATAATAAATACCTAACAGGTTTTGGAAACCTGTTAGGATAATGAACGCCCTTTTTTACCCCAAAAGCCCTAGCCCCGATAGTAGTGGAAATCCTTTTACTTTTTTCTTTAAAAAGTAAAAGATTGAAACGGATAGCGGGAAATAGCTCCTAAAAAATCTACTTAATAAATAATTGAATACCACAAAAATGAAAAAAATAATACTTACTGCTTTAATCGCTTTTGGTTTTAGCAATTTACATGCACAAGAAGAAACAAAAAGCCCGTTTACGTTTTCGGGATATGTCGAAACTTATTATAGTTATGATTTCGGAAAACCGGAAGATCATACGCGACCAGGCTTTTTTTACAATTATAATAAAAGCAATGAAGTGAACATCAATTTAGGTTTGGCGAAAGTGAATTATTCGAAAGATAATGTTCGTGGAAATTTTGCTTTAATGGCTGGAACTTACGCTGAATATAATATGTCGGCAGAGCAAGGTTTATTGAAAAATATATACGAGGCAAATGTTGGCGTGAAGATTTCGCAAAGTCATAATTTATGGATTGATGCGGGAATTATGCCGGCACATATTGGTTTTGAAAGTGCAATTGGTAAAGATTGCCAGACTTTAACACGAAGTATTTTGGCTGAAAACTCGCCTTATTATGAAGCAGGAGTTAAAATTGGTTACACATCTGAGTCAGGAAAATGGTATTTAGCCGGAATGTATTTGAATGGCTGGCAACGTATTGAGAAAGTGGAAGGCAATCAAACGCCTGCTTTTGGAACGCAAGTTACGTACAAACCATCGGACAAAGTGGTTTTGAACTGGAGTACTTATGTTGGAAATGAGCAGCCAGATATCGATAAAAAATGGCGTTATTTTAACAACTTTTACGGACAATTTAAGGTAACGGATAAAACAAATGTTACGGCTGGTTTTGATGTTGGATCGCAACAAGCGGCAAAAAACAGTAATAAATATGACACTTGGTTTTCGCCAGTTTTGATTCTGCAATACAAACCAACGGATAAAATTCAGCTTGCGGCTCGTGGCGAATATTATAGTGATGAAAAAGGAGTTATTATCGCAACTGAAACTCCAAATGGTTTTAAAACTTACGGATTTTCAGCTAACTTTGATTACTTAGTTACTGATAATGTAATGTTTAGAATCGAGGCAAGAAATCTTTCGAGTAAAGATGAAATATTTACAAAAGACAATCTTCCAACGGATACGAATACGTTTGTAACGACTTCGTTGGCGATTTCTTTCTAATTAAGTAAAAAGTTTTTTGTGAAATGTGAAATGTAACACATCATTTACAGAAGTCATTTTACATTTCACAAGAAACATGTTACACCATAAAAAATGGAAAAAGAAAATAATGCACAGCACTTTCTCGATTTAATTCAGAAATCACGAAAAGGAAAGTTTAAAGTCTACATTGGAATGAGCGCCGGTGTGGGGAAAACGTATCGTATGCTGCAGGAAGCACATTCGTTGTTGAAAAACGGAATCGACGTGAAAATTGGTTACATCGAAACACATATGCGAAAGGAAACGCATGAACTTTTATCTGGTTTGCCCGTTATTCCGCGGCGAACCATTTTCTATAAAGGGAAAGAGCTGGAAGAACTAGATGTACAGGCGATTATCAACCTGAGACCTGAAGTCGTAATTGTTGATGAATTGGCGCACACGAATGTTGAAGGAAGCAAAAATGAAAAACGCTGGCAGGATGTTTTAGAAATTTTAGATGCGGGAATCAATGTGATTTCGGCAGTGAATATTCAGCATATAGAGAGCTTAAATGAAGATGTAAAACGCATTACAAATGTTGATGTTCAGGAACGAATTCCGGATAATGTTTTGCGATTGGCAGATGAAGTGGTGAATATCGATTTAACAGCAGAAGATTTAATTTCGCGTTTGAAAGAAGGGAAAATTTATACGGCTGATAAAATTCAGACGGCTTTGACGAACTTCTTTAAGTCAGATCAGATTTTACAATTGCGTGAATTGGCTTTGAAAGAAGTAGCGAGTCAGGTTGTGAGAAAGGTTGAAAGCGAAGTACCTCAACTACATGCTTTAAGACATGAAAAACTTTTGGCTTGTATTAGCAGTAATGATAAAACGGCTAAAATTGTGATTAGAAAAGCAGCTCGTTTGGCAAGTTATTACAACGGATCGTGGTATGTTTTATATGTTGAAACACCTAAAGAAAGCAGTACCAAAATAGCATTAGACAAACAACGCCATTTGATTAATAATTTTAAACTGGCGGTTCAATTGGGCGCAGAAGTAATTAAAACAGAGCACAAAAATATTGCTGATGCTATTTTAATGACTGTTGAAGAAAAACATATTACAACTGTTTGCATCGGGAAACCGCATTTGAATTTATTTAAAGTAATTTTGTCTACAACGATTTTTAGACGCTTGCTAAATAGTCTGTCTTTATCGAATGCTGATCTTGTTATTTTATCTTAGATGTGAAATGTTTTCTGTAAAATATGAGATGTTTCTTGAAAGTCATTTTACATTTTACAATTAACTTTTTACCAAAAAACAAATAATTAAATTTAGAGGGTGAGATCGCCTCGTTCCTCGCAATGATGTCATGAGAATTAAAACTAAATTAAATCTGGGAGTTGGGTTATTATTTTTATTAATAATTATACTTACTTTGGTGAGTGCCTTTTATATTTTCTCTATAAAAAAAGACACTGAAAATATTCTGAAAGCAAATTATAATACGCTTGAATATTCCAGAAACATGCTTTTGTCTTTGGATGAAATCACTACTAATAGAGATAAAGCGATTATTACTTTTAGTAAAAACCTTCAAAAACAAACACAAAATGTTACGGAAGCTGGAGAGAAAAAAGGCACAGATAATCTAAAGAGAAACTTTGTTCTTTTAGAAAAAAACAGCGCTGATGAATCTCTAAAAATGCAAATCAGGCAAGACATTTTTGAGATTATGAAGCTCAATATGAATGCCATTAAACAAAAAAGCGACATCGCCAAACATACCGCTGAAACGGCCAATTTATGGATTGCCATTGTGGGAACTTTATGTTTTTTGATTGCTTTTAATCTGCTTATAAATTTACCTCACAATATTGCCAATCCTATTAAGGAATTAACGCTAAGTATTAAGGAAATTGCAAATAAAAATTATTCAGAACGTGTGCATTTTACCAATCACAACGAATATGGAGATTTAGCAAAATCGTTTAATACTATGGCGCAAAAACTCCAGGAATATAATAATAGTAATTTGTACAAATTATTTTTCGAAAAGAAACGATTGGAAACGCTGATCAATAATATGCACGATCCAATTATTGGGCTTGATAATGAAGAAATTATTTTGTTTGCGAATGATGAAGCATTGAAAATTATTGGTTTGAAACTGGAGGATGTTATTGGAAAATCGGCTTCGACTTTGGCTTTATCAAATGATTTAATGCGTTCTTTAATTTTGAAAGAGCTGACAACGGATTCTCAGAAAAAGAAAACATTAAAAATCTTTGCTAATGGAAAAGAAAGTTATTTTGATAAAGAAATCCTCAACATAACAATAACGCCAACAGGAGAAGAAAAAGAAATTAATATTGGCGATGTCATTATTCTGCGAAATATTACTTTATTTAAAGAGCTTGATTTTGCTAAAACAAATTTTATTGCCACCGTTTCACACGAATTAAAAACGCCAATTGCATCTATAAAACTGAGTTTGCAATTGCTTCAAAATACTACAACCGGCAACATGAACGACGACCAAAAACAATTGGTTGAAAGCATTAAAGATGATAGTCAAAGATTATTAAAAATTACAGGCGAATTGCTCAATTTATCACAATTAGAAACCGGAAATATTCAGTTGAATATTGAAAAAAGCAATCCGTATGCTATCGTAAATTATGCTGTTGAAGCCGTAAAAGTTCAAGCCGATCAAAAACAGATTAAACTTGTTATTGATGCCGACGAAAATTTGCAAGATGTAAAAGCCGATAGTGAAAAAACAGGCTGGGTTTTGATTAATTATCTCTCAAATGCTATTACGTATTCGTCTGAAAAAAGCACAATTACCATTCGATTAAAAGAAGAAAACGATCAGATTGTATTTCAGGTTATCGATATCGGAAAAGGAATTGATACACGGTTCAAAGACAAAGTTTTTGATAAATATTTCAAAATTCCGGGAAGTCAAAAATCAGGAACCGGATTGGGATTGGCAATCAGCAAAGAATTTATTGAAGCTCAAAATGGTCTTGTTGGAGTAGAAAGCAATTTAGGCTTGGGAAGTACTTTTTGGTTTTCGTTGAAAGTTTAAGATTAAATGTTAATTGTTAATTGTTAAAAGAAAAATGATAAAGAGCCGTAGGCTCGTTGAAATTAATATTGTCATTGATATTGTCATTGATATTTAGCCAATCTTAATCAAAATATCTCTTTTAAAACCAACAAATTAATATTGACTTAAAGTTAGATTAAGCCCAAAATAGTTGAATCACACATTCGTTATTATTGCAACTTATAACAATAACGAAAGATGTTTTACAAAGCGATTTCTCTGGTATTTCTATTCGGTTTTTTGAGTGTAAATGCACAACAAAACGATTCCATAACAAAAATTGACAGCACTTCACATCAATTAAAATTCAATTATAAACAATTGATTATTCCGGGCGTATTAATTGGGTACGGCGTTATTGGGCTTGAAAGTGATCAGCTTTTAAGTTTCAATCATCAAATAAAAGCAGAAGTTACCGAAGATATTGATGAAAAAATCACGATTGACGATTTCTCGCAATATGCGCCTGCAGCGTCTGTTTATGCTTTAAACGCTTTTGGTGTTAAAGGAAAAAATAATATGCGCGATCGTTCTGTGATTTTTGTGACTTCGTATGTTATAATGGCTTCGACAGTTTTAGGTTTAAAGTCACTTGTACATGAAGAACGCCCAGACGGAAGTTCGAATAACTCTTTCCCATCCGGACATACCGCAACTGCTTTTGCCGGAGCGGAGTTTTTATGGCAGGAATACAAAGACAAATCGATTTGGTACGGAATTGCAGGTTATGCCGTTGCAACGGGAACAGGATTATTTAGAATTTACAACAATCGCCATTGGTTAACTGATGTTGCTGCCGGAGCCGGAATTGGTATTTTGAGTACCAAACTGGCATATTGGATGAATCCGTATATCACAAAAAAATTATTCAAATCATCTTCTGAAACTAAATCTACTTCTATGATAATGCCTTTTTATAATGGTCAGCAATATGGTTTGAGTTTTGTGAAAGTTTTTTAGTTTTATTTTTGCCACAGATTGCACAGATTAAAAGGATTTTTGAATGGCTTTGTCTAGATTTTTCAAATCGATGCAATCTGTGGCAAAAAATTACGTATTCGATGTATTATTCTTAATCTCCATAACCTCTCTTTTCACCTCCAGAAGCAAATCTTTCATGCTTTGAGATTCTGTCTGTTCATGACGTTTATCGCTTCTTCCGATATTGCATTCGTATTCCCAAATCTCTAAAATATCAGAAGCTTTCACTTCATAATTTGGATAAAAACGATTGTCTGATTCCAGAACCAAAGCATTTTTTTTGTTTTTATTGAGACGTTTATACACCATTCCCTCATTTTTAGTAATTAAAATGTATGTTTTGCCATCCATTACCTCTCCCAGCCTTTCTACATAACGACCAATAATAATAGATCCGTCTTCGTGCGGTGGCATCGAATCGCCTTCTACAGGAAATCCACGGTGTTTTCCCGGGTCTAAAAACGGAAGAGAAACTTGCTGTAGACTTTCAATATATTCCGGATCTGCATATCCGTTTAGATATCCTGCTTTTGCTTTTTGAGATACAATTTCAATAAAATTCTCTCCAAATCTATCTACTTGTATGGGTAAAATGAGTCGGTTTCCTTCTAGTTTTATCAAGTTTTCTATATCGATTTTACGTATGTCGACAGACAATAATAAATCGATACTCATATGAAAATATAAAGCAATCTGCTTTAAAATATCATACGGCGCTTCTGAAGTTCCGTCTTCGTATTTAACGTATCTTCCTCGGGTAATTCTAAGGTTTTCAGCTAATTTCTCCTGAGATATTTTATGCTTAACCCTCAATGCTCTGATGTTATCTGAAAATAAGGACATAATTAATTTGTTATAATTTGGAACAACAAATATACAAAAAAATGTTATCATCTGTACTAATTTTGTAATATACAAAAAAACAAATTTTTGAAGTGATTATGAAATTGAGCAATATAAATACCACAAAATCAATAGAATTGTATATTCCGGATGTAAGTTCGGAAATAAAACTGCCTTTTTTTGATGTTGGTATCAGCGCAGGTTTTCCTTCGCCTGCTGATGATTTTATTGAATTATCGATTGATCTTAACAAAGAATTTATCAAACATAAATACACTACTTATTTTGCCCGGGTAAAAGGACATTCTATGAAAAATGTTGGTATTAATGATGGTGATTTATTGATTATTGATAAAAGCCTGGAACCGCAAAACAATAAAATTGCTGTCTGCCAAATTGATGGTGAATTTACTGTAAAGCGTATCAGAATAGAAAAAGATATCATCTGGCTTATTGCCGAAAATGAAGATTATCAACCAATAAAAGTAACTCCGGAAAATAATTTTGTGATTTGGGGAATTGTGATTCACAGTATTAAATCCTTTTAAATAATTGTCAGTCTTCGAACTTCGCTCAGATTGATAAATCAGGGTAACAAAATAGAAATAAAAAATACGTTTAGAAATGTTTGCTTTAGTCGATTGTAACAATTTTTATGCTTCTTGTCAAAGAGTATTTGATCCACGTTTAAGAGGAAAACCTATCGTTATTCTTTCTAACAATGATGGCTGTGTTATTTCGCGCTCTGATGAAGCTAAGGCATTGGGCATACCAATGGCTATTCCTGCTTTTAAATATGAATCTATTTTTAAAGAAAAAAACATTTTTGTTTATTCTTCTAATTATCCGTTATATGGTGATATGAGTAATCGGGTAATGAATTTGCTTCAAACTTATACTCCCGAAATCGAAATTTACAGTATTGATGAAGCTTTCCTGAAATTTTCAGGTTACGATTTATTTGATCTCAATACGCTGGGTTTAAAAATGCGGAAAGAAGTGACACAAGGAACGGGCATTCCTGTTAGTATAGGTTTTGCGCCTACCAAAGCTTTGGCGAAAGTGGCAAATAAAATTGCACGAAAATTTGCAGATCGTACGCAGGGTGTTTATTGTATTGACTCTGAAGAAAAAAGAATTAAAGCATTAAAATGGACTAAAATTGAAGATGTCTGGGGAATTGGAAGAAAACACGCCAAACGGCTTAAATTAAAAAAAATCAACACGGCTTATGACTTTACTGAGCTTCCGGATGCTTGGGTAAGAAAAGAAATGTCTGTAGTCGGACTTCGGTTAAAACATGAATTAGAAGGCAAACCAACTTTGGATTTAGAAGATGCTGCAGATCGTAAAATGATTGCTACTACGAGGTCTTTCGAAAAAAGGTATACTACTTATGAAGAAATATCAGAACGAATCAGCACGTTTACAGCTTCCTGTGCTGAGAAATTAAGGCGTCAGGATTGTCATTGTAATATGGTAACTGTTTTTATCCAGACTAGTTTTTTAAAGAACGAGCAATCACATTATTCAAGAAGTATTACCATTACTACTGATTTTCCAACCAATTCAACAATAGAACTTAATGAGGCCGCACAAAAAGGATTTCAAGCTATTTTTAAAAAGGGTTATCGTTATAAAAAAGCGGGTGTAATTGTAATGGGATTAACGCCAAATAGTGAAACGCAGCTTAATTTATTCGAAACTTCAAATCCAAAACATCAGCCTTTAATGAGAGTGATTGATAAAATGAACCAAAGTTACGGTAATAATAAAATTAAATTCGGCGTGCAGTCTTTGGGGCGGCAATGGAAAATGAGGCAAAACAGTTTATCTCCCAAGTTTTCTACTTTACTCAAAGATGTTATTACGATTAAAGTTTAAATCTTCTTAGATAAAAAATATAAATCAACAGAAAACAATCGATTTTACGTTATATAATAGACATGAAAAAGCTGGAATATGCCATAGTAGATATTGAAACCACCGGTGGTAACGCGGGTGGCAGCCGCATTACAGAAATTGCCATTATTATTCATGACGGCACAAATGTGATTGATCGCTATGAGACGCTGGTAAATCCTGAAAAGGAAATACCGCTGTCAATTTTTGGCTTAACGGGCATTAATAACGAAATGGTAGCTAACGCTCCTATATTTGATGATATTGCAGAGAAAGTACTGGAAATGCTTGCTGATCGTGTTTTCGTTGCGCACAATGTCAATTTTGATTATTCATTCGTACGCCATCAACTTGAACAAGCGGGGTTTAAGTGGACGGCGAGAAAATTGTGCACCGTTCGGGCAGCAAGAAAGATAAGACCCGGATTTGGATCTTACAGTTTAGGAAATCTTTGCAATTCATTAGATATATCTTTAGAAAACAGACATCGTGCCGGCGGCGATGCTGATGCTACAGCCATATTATTTTCCCGATTATTAGAGTGGGATTATGAAGGACATATCGCAAAAATGATCAAAAATACGTCGCAAGATCAGCGTTTGCCTCCTAATCTGCCGCCTGACGATTTTAATAATTTACCTGAAAAACCTGGTGTTTATTATTTTTATAATGAGGTTAAAAAAGTGATTTATGTTGGAAAAGCAATCAATATAAAAAAACGTGTAGCTTCTCATTTTAGCGGTCATAATGTGAATTCGCAAAGACAAAATTTTTTACGGGATATCTATAGTATTTCCTTTGAAATTTGTGCTACCGAATTAATGGCTCTGCTTTTAGAATGTACTGAAATCAAACAACTTTGGCCTACATACAACAGAGCTTTAAAACGTTTTGAATCAAAATACGGGCTCTATCAATATGAAGCGCGCAGTGGTTATAAATATCTGGCCGTTGGAAAACTCAGTAAATTTCAATCCTCCATTGAGCATTTCAATAGTATACATGAAGGCATAAATTTATTGCAAAGTCTGGCGAAACAATTTGAACTTGATTACAGGTTTTGTAAATACTGTATTTCGATAGAAGAAAATATGCCAAATAATGATACAACAGATTTACCCGAAGTTCTGGATCATAATGAGAAAGTCGAAAATGCAATTGATTTTTTTTTAAACAACAGACCAAGTTTTGCGATTATTGACAAAGGCAGATCGGCAGATGAGCGGAGTTGTGTCTGGGTCGAAAATGGGCACTTTTACGGTATGGGCTATATTCCGTCAGATGTTGTAATTACTGAGCCGTCAGAGATAAAAGATTATGTTACGCCTTATAAAAGCAATCAATATATAACGCATTTAATCTATAGTTATGCTGAGAAATATCCGAGGAAAGTTTTTTTTAGTAAGCATTTCTTAAAATAAATTTTAAAATAGAGCTATAACCTTAAACATTGACTTATGACACTATTTAATGATACTGAATTATTTACTACGGGAAACCGCGGTAAAATTATATATGACCTGCCTGATACTGAACTGATTTTGATTGATAATTTCTTCACTAAAGAAGAATCTGATCGTTTTTATGAAAAATTACTTCATCAAACGAAATGGAGGGAATATGAAATGGAAATTTTTGATAAAACGGTTACTGCTCCCAGAATGATTGCCTGGTATGAAGACAAAGATAATGTTGGAGCAGATCAAAATGGTCCAGACTGGACTTATGAATTACTGACTATTAGAAGTCGCGTAGAGAAAGAAACGCAGCTTGATTTTAATGCTTTATTGCTTAATTTATATCGTAATGGCAAAGATGGCGTGGCGTGGCATAGTGATAAAGAACACAATACGGGACAGAATCCGATTATTGCTTCGGTGACTTTTGGAGAAACGAGAATGTTTAGACTGCGTCATAAATTTAGAAAAGATATACCGCAGATTGAGATTCCTTTACATCATGGATCTTTTCTTTTGATGGCAGGAACAACCAATAGTTACTGGCAGCATCAGGTTCCTAAAACAGCCCGAAATGTATTGCCGAGAATCAATTTAACTTTTAGGAGAATTTATAGAAAGGAAGATAATGTAAAACATTTTCACACTAGAAGTAGTGTACAAAAATTTTCCTCTAAAAGTTAAAACACTCACAGTATGAACCTTTTATTAGGCAGACCTTAATTTTTTTAGTACTTTCGCACCCTTTTTTTCATATATATAATACCAAAATGGCTTACTCAAACAATGATTTAATGCGTTTTTTAGATGCACAAAATAAACTTTATCTTACTGCTTTTTCTGAAATTAAAAAAGGAAAAAAAGAAACTCACTGGATGTGGTTTATTTTTCCTCAGTTAAAAGGATTAGGCACGAGTGATAATGCAAATTATTATGCGATTGCCGATTTAAAGGAAGCAACTGAATTTTTAGAACATCCTATTTTAGGAAAACATCTTATAGAAATTTCGGAGTTGCTTTTAACTTTTAAAAGAAAATCTGCAGATGGTATTTTTGGAGATTTAGATGCTCGAAAATTACGTTCTTCCATGACGCTTTTTTCTTTGGCTGAAAATACAAATCCAATATTTAAAGAAATTCTGGATGCTTTTTTCTCCGGAGAAGAAGATCCTCTTACTTTGTCTATTATTAATTCAACTATAAAATCTTCTATTGAACCTGAAATAGTTTAATTTTTTAACCGCAAAAATACACGTTTATTTGCCTGGCTTGAAGGTTAATTATTGATTTTTTTTGCACTGTAATTGTGTATCGTTATTTCAGGACTAGACAGATATTATAAAAAAGAAACGCCTTGTAGTTAACAAGGCGCTTCTTTTTTATAATTTCGAAAAGGTTTTAACTTAGAATCTTAGCTGCTTAAAATCTTAGCAACTTTTTTCCCCTAACTCTCTTTCGGTTTTGTTAAATAATATACCGGAATTCCGATTAACATAATTAGAATTCCCCATCCACAAGTGGAAAATTTTGTAATTAACAGTGAAATACAAATTGCCGTTGCAATTACAATATACAACATTGGTAAAAACGGGTATCCGAACGCTTTATATGGTCTTTCTACATCTGGCATTTTTTTACGCAAAATGAATATTCCGTAGATTGTCAGTATATAAAAAATCAAAACGATGATGATTACAAAGTCTAATAAATCTCCATATTTTCCGGTTAAGCATAATGCCGAAGCCCAAACACATTGTGCCCATAAAGCCCATGCAGGAACGCTTGCTTTGTTAAGAACTGCCGCTTTTTTAAAGAATAAACCGTCGTTTGCCATTGTATAATATACTCTCGCACCCGCCATAATTAAACCGTTGTTGCAGGCAAAAGTCGAAATCATAATCATAATTGCAATGATTAGTGTTCCGATATTTCCAAAAATATATTGCGAAGCTACTACCGCTACTCTATCTGATTTTGCAGTTGCGATTTCGTCTAAAGGAATTACTGCCAAATACATCAAATTGGTTAGAACATAGATAATGGTTACGATAAATGTTCCAAGAAACAAACTGAAACCAACATTACGTTTTGGGTTTTTAATTTCTCCGGCAATAAATGTTACCCCGTTCCAGGCGTCGCTTGAAAATAAAGATCCTACCATTGCGGCAGAAATTCCAGTAATCAAGGCTGTTCCGCTAATTGGTAACCATGAACCGCTTTCAGCATTATAAGAACGTGTAGTCCATGCATCTGCCCAATTGGCATCCCAAATTGAAGCTTTTGCTGCAAGCGTTAATCCAAAAACGATTAAACCTACTAATGATAAAATTTTAATAATAGTAAGAACGGTTTGTAAAATTTTTCCATTTTTAACACCGCGACTATTAATATAGGTCAATAAAACAATCGTAAAAATGGAAACAATTTGTGCTGCATTGAGTTTAAAAAAACCTAACTCAAACAATATATTTTCGTCACTTAAAGGCTCATACAGATAAGCCGCAAATTTTGAAAAAGCCACACCAACAGCAGCAATTGTTCCGGTTTGAATTACTGCGAAAAAACTCCAGCCATACAAAAAGGCAATTAGTTTATTGTATGCTTCTTTCAGGTATACATATTGTCCACCCGCTTTTGGAAACATGGCACTTAGTTCGCCGTAACTCACTGCCGCAATAATGGTAATTAATCCTGAAATAAGCCAAATTAAAGTCAACCATCCCGCAGATCCTACTTGTCTGGCGATATCGGCACTTACAATAAATATCCCGGAGCCAATCATAGAACCTACAACAAGCATGGTTCCGTCTAGTAATCCGAGTTCTCTTTTAAAATTTTCCTGATCGTTTTCTTGCATTATTTTATGTTTTTGGGTTGGTTAAAGATATACTTTTTTCTGAAATTTTAGATTCTTTGAAATTATTTTTGAACCTATCTTTCCAATGGTCAGTAAACTTTAGTATTGGTTTTTATTTCTCACACAATACTTCATGTAAAAAATGACTTGTCCATTTTTTATTATGAGTTAAGTAAATCGTCTGAAAAGCCAACAATGATTAAACAAAAAAAGTATTGATTTCTACGCTATTCTGATTATATTTCTTTATAAAAAATCTATTTTTTTTAGTTGAAACCTAAAAAATAACAAGCATAAATAATATAAATATTTAAAAATCAAATAGTTAAATCTAAATTATTATTAAGCATAAAATTTAACAAGAAAAAACAAACTGCTTGTAAAAGCGTAATATTTTTTTATTAAATTTGAGTTAATCGGTAGATTGACCTTAAAAATTAAACGTTTTATTAACATTTGTTTAATTTAATTAATAATAATCAGACCCCCACGATTATTAAAGAACGGTGTTTTCTATCAAAAAAGTTGACCACAAGATTGGAATAAATTACTAACCTACAAATCAAGAAACTATGTTTAAATTTGAAATTTTCAAGAAATTACGTTTCGCAAATGTTTTTGTTCTTCTCTTAATTGTTTTTGTTTGTTGCGCATTATTAATTTGCATCAACTTTTTCACTATCAAAACCTTATCAGCAACGCGAGCTTATGTAAATGGTGAATCACATTATTCAAAAGGTCAAAAAGATGCTTCGCGCCATTTGATAACTTATCTATACACTAAAGATATAAATCAATGGAAATTATATCTGGAAGAACTTAAAGTTCCGCAAGGAGACGGTACAGCAAGAGTAACTTTATTGAAAGCCGGAGATAATGCAATTGCCCGAAAAGCATTATTGATTGGTCGAAATCACGAGGAAGATTTAGATGACCTTATCTGGCTGTTTGTAAATTTTAAACAGGTTTCTTTTTTAGCCAAGGCGATTAATGAATGGGAACAAGGCGATAAATTAATCTTTAAATTATTTGTTACGGGGCAACAAATTAATGCCAAAATAAAGTACAATTTACTGACTGATACAGATCAGCAAAAATTTCTTCAGCAAATTAGTGCAATAAGCGATAAGCTTACTATTAATGAACGCAATTTTTCGAATACATTAGGCGAAGGAACAAGAAAAATAAAAGGCTTACTTATTTTTACTAATATTCTCTTTATTCTAATTATCGTTTGCAGTGTTTGCCTTTATTATTCGATAATGGTAAAACGCTTAGTTGTTTCTAAAAAAGAAATAGAAATTAAAAATGAAAATTTAATACATGTTAATCATGAACTTGATCGTTTTGTTTATAGCGCATCACATGATTTGAGATCACCAATAACTTCCTTAAAAGGACTTATAGAAATTACGCAACAAGAAGATAATGTAAATCAGATTAGGGAATATTTGACTTTAATGTACACAAGTCTGGCAAGACAAGATCAGTTTATAAGCGACATTATTGATTATTCTAAGAATAAGAGAAAACAAATTATCATGGAACCTGTTAGTTTACGTGAAATATTTGATGAAGCGATCTCGCAGTTAATGCATTTTGAAAATGCAAACCAAATCGCAATAACAAAAGAATTACTTGTTGATGAAATTGAAAGTGATGGCTTACGCCTGCAAATTATTATCTCTAATTTGCTTTCAAATGCTATTAAATATGCAGACAATAGCAAGCAGCAAATGTTTATAGCTATAAGAACATACATCGATGAAGGCTGCAATAAAATTGAAATATCTGATAACGGAATTGGTATTAAAGATGAATTTAAAGACCACATTTTTGAAATGTATTTTGGAACAAACAAAAATAAAGGCTCCGGACTGGGATTGTATATAGTGAAGGAAGCGGTTGAAAACATTCGAGGAAATATTTGTGTATCCTCAGAAAATAATATTGGAAGTAAGTTTATTGTAACAATACCAAACGCTCATGGAATTTAAACCTGTCTTTTTATTAATTGAAGACAATCTGATTGATCAGCTTGTTATCACACAGCTTATAAGGAAATCTCTTGATAGTGAGGTAAATATCACGAATAATGGTGAAGAAGGTTTAGAATGGCTACACAACCATCAGGATTTAAACCGATCTCTAATTATTTTATTAGATATTCAAATGCCTATAATGAATGGATTTGGCTTTTTGGAGGAATACGATAAATTTAACGCCGAATTTAAAAAAGAAATTCAGATTTATGTACTTTCATCAACTTTGGATCCGGACGAAATTAAAAGAATTAAAGAGAATAATTATGTTACTGCTTTTTTAAATAAACCTTTATCTGTGGAGTGTTTAAAAGAGAAAATACATTTTAATTAATTCGTTACTATTGTAAAACTCTGTTTACCTGCGAAAATGCTCTTTGGTAATATGGTTCTTTTGTTGATGAAATCATTACACCGCCATGAATTGAGGAGTGTACAAATTTAATTTCTCCATCAGCAACTTCTACAACCATTCCAACGTGATTAATTTGATGTCTGCCATTTGTTTTAAAGAAAATCAAATCGCCTTTTTGAGCCTCATCACCGGTAATTTTCATTCCTATTCGTGATTGTTCGATTGAGCTTCTTGGTAATTTAATATCAAAAGCGCTAAAGGTTGAAATCATTAAACCTGAACAATCAAAACCCGCTTTTGTGGTTCCGCCCGATCGATATCTTGTTCCGATATTTTCTGTTGCGTTTACAACTAACTGATCGACTAATTCTGAATGATTAGCCACTTTTATAACGGTATTGGTTGAGTCTGTTTTAATTGTTGGCGTTTCTGCAATTTGTCCTTGAGAGGATGGTAATGTTTCTTTTACTTCCTGATTTGGTGTTGAAAGTGCCGCCGCTGCGTCAGCCTTTTCTTTTGTCGTTCGGATTTTCAGGACGTAACCAACCGGTAAATTTCCTTTAATAAACGGATTTTGTTTTTCTAAATCTGCAACGGTTATTCCGTATCTTTTTGCAATTGCGTATTTCGTTTCTTTTGGCTGAACTTCTACAACTACTTCAACATCTGTGACAATTTTTAGATCGTCGAATGGTTTTTCTGAAACCGCAACTGTATTAGATGGAATGATAATTTGTTGTCCGATTTTTAAACCTTCTGTCTCTAAAAGCGGATTTGACTTTTTTAAATCTTCGACTGAAACATTGTATTTTTTTGAGATTCCCCACAGCGTTTCTTTTGCTAAAACTTCGTGAGTTCCTGGAGTATTATTATTTACAATAGCTTCATTTGCAACAATAGTTTGATTTGAATTTGGAATTAGTAAAACTGAGTTTAGTTTTAAAATTTTAGGTGCATTAGGATTTGCATCTAAAATAGCTTTGGGTTTTACTCCGTATTTTTTTGCAATTACAGTGATATTTTCACCTTTAGATATAGTATGCTTTATATATTTTTCCTGCGAAAAAACATTTAAACTTAAAAACAACAATATGACGACTAACTTAAAATTCATTTCTTGGGGGGAATTTTTTTTAAATTTTGTGCTTCATTTATAAAACTCAAAAAAAGAACGATTCTTTTACTAATAAGGCGAATTTAACATTTTTATGCAAAAAAAATGCCTTTTTTAACATCTCTTTAGGTTCAAATTAACAAATTCGGCATGAAAATTGAGCTAATTAGTTAAAAACGTGCGTTTTATACGAAAAATAGTATTTAAAAATAATTCGGTAATTTTAAATGAACATATTTTGAAAAAAATCTTCTTATTTCTGGTCTTATTTCCATTATTTCTGACTGCTCAAAACATAAAAGGTGTTGTTATTTCTCAAAAAACAAATTTACCTGTTGAAGATGTTAATGTACGTTCTTTGAACACAAATACTATTGGTTTAACTAATGAAAAAGGGCAGTTTTCATTAAAATATGTATCAAATTTTAGAGAAAATGATACATTAGAATTTTCTCATATTGGATATATTTCCAGAAAAATAAGTTTGAGTGACATCCGAGAAAAGCCAACGGTTTTTCTTTATGAAGAAATAGAAAATTTATCCGGACTAACAATTTCTGCAAATCATAAATTAAAACTGAAATCAAAACTAAGCTTTAATAAAGCAGCATCTTTACCTTATGGCATTTTCGCATTTGGTTCTGTTTTAAAGGATGATAAGATTTATGTTATTGGCGGAGATGCGAGTTTTAAAATGGATGCTTTTAACAAAATTAAAAGAGAAAAGCCCGATTTTACCATGGCAGATTATTTAAAAGAACTTCAGTTTCAATTTAATGGTCAGGTCTACAAAGACAAAATGTTGATTTACGATATTAAGACGGATTCCTGGCAAGCCTCTGAAGTAAAATTCAAAAAAAGGGCTTATCATAATCTTAATTATTACAACAATTCAATTTATATTTTAGGCGGAAAAAGAGTTTCAGCTAATGGAAAATTTGAATATTTACAAGATCAGATTGAAGTTTTCGACACGAATAGACAAACGATAACTATTGATAAAACATATCCTCACCAAGCTTCAAATGCTGCTTCTTTTACTTATAAAGATAATATTGTTGTAATGGGCGGCTCTATAAAAGCAAATGAAAAAGGCCCAACGGCATTTACAAACAAGGTACATCTTTATGATATAACTTCGGGATATTGGTATCAACTTGCAGATATGCCAACTGCAAAACAAGCATCTGGGATTTTAATTGACAATAAAGTTTATCTGATTGGTGGTTTTAACGGAAAAACTTTGACTCAAGTAGAGACTTTTGATTTGACTACAGAAAAATACGAAACTCAAGGCGAGTTGTTTTCTGGGTTGGAAAAGCCTGCTGTGACATATTGCAATAATATTATTTATTGTTTTGAAGACAAAAAAATGCTTACTTATAATATAACATCTAAGGAATTAAAAGAATACGCAATTGAGTTGGGCTTAAAATCTTCTGCAATGTATTATTCTAATGGTAAGTTATATATTATTGGTGGATATACGTATAATGATTATTCTGAAACACCATCGACTAGTGTGTATAACATTTCTATTGACGAATTTGAAGCTACTAAACCAGATCGAATCAAAGTTTTTTCAGCTATCAACAATGACTCTAAAGTGAATCCATAAATTCATAAAAAAATATAAAATACTAAATAAAAAACGCTCTGTTTTCACAGAGCGTTTTTGGTATAATTAAAATTTTTAGATTATGCTTTTCCGGCAGCAATTAAGTTTAATGCTGAACCCGCAACGAACCAGCCAATTTGACCTGCGTTGTAAGTATGGTTTGCCAAGATAATATCTTTTGTACCATCTGCATGAATGAACTCTAATGTTAATGGTTTTCCCGGAGCGAACTCGGTTAAATCAGTAAAATTAATGGTATCATTTTCCTGAATTTTATCATAATCAGTTTCAGTAGCGAATGTTAATCCTAAAAGACCTTGTTTTTTAAGGTTTGTTTCGTGTATACGTGCAAAAGATTTTACTAATACCGCTTTAACGCCTAAAAAACGTGGTTCCATTGCAGCATGCTCACGAGATGAACCTTCACCATAATTGTGATCTCCCACAACGATTGATGGGACTCCGGCCGCTTTGTATGCACGAGCTACAGCAGGAACTGCATCGTAAGCTCCGGTTAATTGATTTTTAACGGAGTTTGTTTTTTGGTTGAATGCATTTACAGCACCAATCAACATATTGTTAGAAATATTATCTAAGTGTCCGCGGAAACGCAACCATGGTCCAGCCATAGAAATGTGATCGGTTGTACATTTTCCGAATGCTTTGATTAATAATTTAGCACCGGTAATATTTTTTCCATCCCATGCATCAAACGGAGCTAATAATTGCAAACGTTCAGATGTTGGACTAACTACAACCTGAACTCCTGAACCGTCTTCTGCCGGAACCTGAAATCCCGGATCTTTAACATCAAATCCTTTTGGAGGCAATTCGTCTCCTGTTGGAGCTTCAAGCATTACTTCTTCTCCATCTTCATTGATTAAAGTATCTGTTAATGGGTTAAAACCTAAATCACCGGCAATAGCCATTGCAGTTACCAATTCCGGCGAACCTACGAAGGCTAAAGTGTTTGGATTACCATCTGCACGTTTTGAGAAGTTACGGTTGAAAGAGTGAACGATTGTATTTCTTTCTTCTTTTTCCGCACCATCTCTGTCCCACATACCAATACATGGTCCGCAGGCATTAGCAAAAACAGTAGCACCAATTTTCTCGAAAGTATCAATAAATCCGTCTCTTTCAATTGTATAACGTACTACTTCTGAACCTGGGGTAATGGTAAATTGAGATTTAGTTTTTAAGTTTTTAGCACTTACTTGTCTGGCTAAAGAAGCTGCACGTGAAATATCTTCGTAAGAAGAGTTTGTACATGAACCAATTAAACCAACCTGAATTTGTAATGGCCAGTTATTTTTGATCGCTTCTTCTTTCATTTTAGAAATTGGAGTAGCCAAATCCGGTGTAAAAGGACCGTTTAAGTGTGGTTCTAATTCTGTTAAGTTAATTTCTATAACCTGATCAAAATATTGTTCCGGGTTAGCATAAACTTCCGGATCTCCGGTTAAGTAAGAAGCTACTTTATCTGCAGCATCGGCAACATCGGCTCTGTTTGTAGAACGTAAGTAACGACTCATAGAATCATCATATCCAAAAGTTGAAGTTGTAGCTCCAATTTCGGCACCCATGTTACAAATAGTACCTTTACCGGTACAAGACATAGAAGTTGCTCCTTCGCCAAAATATTCAACAATTGCACCTGTACCACCTTTTACAGTAAGGATACCGGCAACTTTAAGGATTACATCTTTAGGAGCAGTCCATCCTGATAATTTACCAGTTAATTTTACTCCAATTAATTTAGGGAATTTTAATTCCCAAGCCATACCGGACATAACGTCTACAGCATCTGCTCCACCAACACCAATAGCTACCATTCCTAAACCACCTGCATTTACAGTGTGAGAATCGGTACCAATCATCATTCCGCCAGGGAAAGCATAATTTTCAAGTACTACCTGGTGAATAATTCCGGCTCCCGGTTTCCAGAAACCAATTCCGTATTTATTTGAAACTGACGATAAGAAATCGAAAACTTCGTTACTTTGTGTTTTTGCTCTGGCCAAATCGGTTGCGGCATCTACTTTTGCCTGAATCAAGTGATCGCAGTGAACTGTTGTAGGTACTGCCACCTTAGCTTTTCCGGCGTGCATAAATTGCAATAATGCCATTTGAGCAGTTGCATCCTGACATGCTACACGATCTGGTGCAAAATCAACATAATCTACTCCTCTTCCAAACGCCTTTGTTGGATTTCCATCCCAAAGGTGATTGTACAAAATTTTCTCCGTTAAAGTAAGTGGACGACCAACTATCTCGCGTGCTTTGTCAACACGATCGGGCATGTTCTCATACACTTTTTTAATCATTTCAATATCAAAAGCCATAAGTTATAATTGTTTTTGTTTTTTTTATTTTGAACATGACAAGTTACAAATAATTGAGGAGCTGGAAAAGAAAAAGCCCGAGTTTATCACTCGGGCTTTTTATATATAATGATTATAACTAATCATGTGTATTACATCACTAATTGTTTGCTTGATGGTGCAAATTTAGTTAAGCTAATACCTTCTACTGCGGCTGTATATTCATCCATTGTAGGAGTTCTGCCAAGAATTGTAGACAATACTACTACTGGTGTTGAAGAAAGTAATGACTCTCCTTTTTTACCTTCAGTATCCTCTACGACTCTTCCTTGGAACAAACGTGTAGAAGTTGCCATTACAGTATCTCCTTTTGCAGCTTTTTCCTGATTACCCATACATAGGTTACATCCCGGACGCTCTAAATACAACATGTTTTCGTATTCTGTACGTGCTGCACCTTTAGGAGCATTATCGTCAAATTCGAAACCTGAGTATTTCTGTAAAACTTCCCAGTCACCTTCGGCTTTAAGCTCATCTACAATGTTATAAGTTGGCGGCGCTACCACAAGCGGCGCTTTAAACTCAACTTTACCATGTAAATCTTCTATATTTTTAAGCATTTGAGCAAGGATTTTCATATCTCCTTTATGAACCATGCAAGAACCGATAAATCCAAGATCTACTTTTTTAACTCCTCCGTAAAAAGATAATGGTCTGATTGTATCGTGCGTATATCGTTTAGAAACATCAACATTATTAACGTCCGGATCAGCAATCATTGGTTCTACAATTTGATCAAGATCAACAACAACTTCAGCATAATACTTCGCATTTGCATCCGGAGTTAAGGCTGGTTTCTCAGCTGATTTAATTTCGGCAATTCTCTTATCTGCTTTGTTAATCAATCCCTGAAGAACTTGTTTGTGATTATCCATACCTTTATTGATCATGATCTGGATTCTTCCTTTTGCAATCTCCAGTGAGTCGATCAAAGTATCATCTTCAGAAATACAGATAGACGCTTTTGCTTTCATTTCTGCAGTCCAATCTGTAAACGTAAATGCCTGGTCAGCAGTCAGAGTTCCAAGATGAACTTCAATAATTCTTCCCTGGAATACATTTTCACCACCAAACTTTTTAAGCATTTGAGATTGTGTTGAATGCACTACATCACGGAAGTCCATATAACCTTTCATTTCTCCAATAAATGTCACTTTTACAGATTCCGGAATTGGCATTGAAGCCTCGCCGGTAGCAAGTGCAAGAGCAACTGTTCCTGAGTCTGCACCAAAAGCAACCCCTTTTGACATTCTTGTATGAGAGTCACCACCAATAATGATAGCCCACTCGTCTATTGTAATATCGTTAAGAACTTTATGAATTACATCTGTCATGGAGTGATAAACAGCTTTCGGGTCACGAGCCGTGATTAAACCGAAATCGTTCATAAATTTCATCAATTTTGGAATATTAGCCTGCGCTTTTTTATCCCATACAGAAGCTGTATGACAACCAGATTGATATGCTCCGTCTACGATTGGCGAAATTACTGTTGCTGCCATAGACTCTAATTCCTGAGCCGTCATAAGACCAGTTGTATCTTGTGAACCTACAATATTAACTTCTACACGAACATCTGAACCTGCATGTAATACTTTACCCGGAGTTATTCCAACAGCATTTCTGTTGAAGATTTTTTCTACTGCCGTAAGACCTTGACCCTCAATAGAAATCTCTTTTGATGGAGCAAATACAAGCGGAGCTTCAATATCCAGAACTTTCGCTGCTAATGTTTGAAGTTTTTTACCAAATACAATTGCATATGATCCTCCGGCTTTTATAAATTCCATTTTCTGAGGCGTGAATGCCTTAGAAATATCAATTAATTCTTTGTCTCCGTTATAAAGTTTCTTAGTTTTTGTGTTTATGGTAAGCACTGTACCGGTAGCTACAGAGTATGCTTCTTCTAAAATTGGTTCATTATTTTCATTACGAATAATATCGCCATTTGCATCCAGCTTTTTTACCCAGTTTTTAAGATCTAAACCAATACCACCCGTAACGTCAACCGTTGTTAGGAAAATTGGAGAAATACCGTTTGTTCCTGCAACAATTGGAGCAATATTAATAAATGGAACATATGGACTTGCTTGTTTACCTGTCCAAAGAGCCACGTTATTTACTCCTGACATTCTGGATGAACCTACACCCATCGTACCTTTTTCTGCAATTAACATCACACTTGCATCAGGATATTGTGCTTGCAGCATCTTGATTTCGTCTTGTGCCTGAGGAGTGATCATGCATTTACCGTGAAGTTCACGGTCAGAACGTGAGTGAGCCTGATTACCCGGAGACAACAAGTCAGTCGAAATATCACCCTCACCGGCGATATAAGTAACCACTTTAATTTCTTCAACTACTTCTGGCAATGAAGTAAAAAATTCTGCTTTTGCGTAACTTTCAAGAATCTCTCTTGCGATTACACTATCATTTTTAAAAGCTTCTTTTAGGCGGTCTGTGTCTGCCTCATAAAGATAAACTTGTGTTTTAAGAACATTTGCAGCTTCTTTGGCAGTAACAAAATCATCACCAAGAGCTAAATCCAACAGCACTTCGATAGAAGGTCCGCCTTTCATGTGAGATAATAATTCAAAAGCAAAAGCAGGCGTGATTTCTTTTACTTCAAATTCACCAAGAATTATTTCTTTTAAAAATTTAGCTTTAAGACCTGCAGCGCTGGTAGTTCCCGGCACAACATTATAAACAAAGAATTTAAGAGAATCTTCTCTGTACTCGTTATTTACATCTTTAATTTGTTCAATAATGTCGCTTAATAAGTCAGCACCATCAATTGGTTTTGGGTGAAGTCCCTGGTCTTTACGATCAGCAATCTCTTTAATGTAATCCTGATAAATATTCATATTAAAAGTCTTTTGTAGGTATTTTTATTTTTTTGTTCGCAAATTTAGTTATTAAAGCCGAGAATTAAAAAAAATATAATGGAAGTCGCCTTTTCAAAAATTATTATTGTTAAAAAACGATTTTGAATGCTCGTTTTTGCTAAAAAATCAAATTTTTATTAAAAAAATGATTTTTCAACATTTTAAAATCTTTTCTTTAACAAAGTCGAAATTTGTTGTTATAAACAAACGTTATTTTAAGGCCGTTTTAAATCAAGAACCTTTCTAAATTAGAATTTACATCGTTATAGTTGCCATAAAAATCGACTTTTCAAGAATGTTCATCATAGAATTTATGAAGCTTTTATTAAAGATAATTTTACAACATCAACGTCGATTAAAACAAAAAAAGCCTAACAATTAAATGCTAGGCTTTTCTTGAATTTTCTATGTTTTTATAATAATTTTTGAATGATAATTTCTTCTGTTATTCCTTCAGCATCTGCTTTATAATTTTTGATAATTCTGTGACGCAAAATTCCGGTTGCAACTGCTTTTACATCTTCAATATCCGGCGAAAATTTACCGTTAAAAGCGGCGTGTGCTTTTGCTGCCAGGATTAGGTTCTGAGAGGCTCTTGGTCCTGCTCCCCAATCTAAATAATTCTTTACAAAATCATTTGACAAAGCATTATCAGGACGTGTTTTACTTACTAAAGACACGGCATATTCAATAACATTATCTGCTACAGGAATTCTTCGAATCAAGTGCTGAAAATCGATAATTTCCTGCGCTGTAAACAAAGGATTAATTGTTGTTTTGGCATCAGAAGTTGTACGTTTTACGACTTGCACTTCTTCTTCAAAACTTGGATATTCTAATTTTACGGCAAACATAAAACGGTCTAACTGAGCTTCCGGCAATGGATAAGTTCCTTCTTGTTCAATTGGATTTTGCGTTGCCAATACAAAATAAGGTAAATCTAACTTATGGTTTTCGCCGGCAATTGTAACCGAGCGCTCCTGCATTGCCTCAAGCAAAGCTGCCTGTGTTTTAGGCGGCGTTCTGTTGATCTCATCTGCCAGGATAATATTAGAAAAAACCGGTCCTTTTATAAATTTAAATCTTCTGTTTTCATCTAAAATCTCGCTTCCTAAAATATCAGAAGGCATTAAATCCGGTGTAAACTGTATTCTTTTAAAATCTAATCCTAACGCCTGAGACAAAGTATTTATCAATAATGTTTTTGCTAAACCCGGTACTCCTATTAAAAGAGCGTGTCCTCCGGAAAATATACAAAGTAAAATTTGATCTACAACGGCGTCTTGCCCTACAATGATTTTTGCTATTTCGGTTTTTAATTCGTTGCGTTTTTGAACTAAATTATGAATTGCTGTTACGTCAGACATTTATGAATGTATTTAAAATTAAAAAGAGCTAGTGCTATGAAATCATAAAACTAACTCTTTTTATTTATTTAATAAAAATTATTTTTTCAGCCAATTGTTTGTAAAAGCACAATCTCTGTACTCTCCGATAATTTTAATATAGGTATCTTTTATTTTTGTATCAAACCATTTTGCAATAGTATTGATTTGTTTTTCTTTTAAAGCTAATTCTTTAATTTTAGTATAATCTTTAGCATAATCAGCTGTATGCTCTTCAATTCTGTTCGTAACAGTAATTAATTTATACGTTTTTTTACCTTTTTCATCTGTATTTAAAAGTGGTTGAGAAATCTCTGCATCTTTTAAATTTGAAACCTGGCTGTATAATGTTGGATCCATTTTGGTCAACTCAAAACGGGTATCTTGTGTGTTTGGATTCACTAAAGTTCCACCATTTGCTCTTGTTTCTTTCTCATCAGATTCTGTTCTTGCAGCATCAGCAAAAGTAATCTCTTTACTTTCAATCTTTTTTCTAATGTTTGTAATTCTTTCTTTAGCTTCTTTCAAAGCATCTTCAGAAACTGTTGGTGCAATTAAAATATGGCGTAATTCTACCTCTTGTCCTTTTATTTTATCAACCATAATAATATGGAATCCAAAATTAGTTTCAAATGGTTCAGAAATTTCACCTTCAGCTAAACTAAAAGCAACATCTTTAAATTCTTTTACAAAAGGTGTTTTTCTTGTCATTTTATAGTAACCTCCGGCGGAAGATGATCCGGGATCCTGAGAATATAAAACTGCTTTTGTAGCAAAACTAGATCCGTCAAGTACATCTTTTCTAATGCCATTTAATCGGTCTATTACTTTTTGCTTGTCTTCTTTAGAAACTTTTGGCTCAACTACAATTTGTGCCACTTCCATTTCGGCTCCAAAAGTTGGCAATTCATCTTTTGGTATTTTTTTAAAGAAATTACGAACTTCTTCCGGCGTAATTTCAACACCATCAATAATCTTTTTCTGCATTTCAGAAGCTAACTTCTGCTCTTTTAATATGTCTGCAAAATAAGTTTTAAATTCTTCTACAGAATTTTTCTTATAATAAGCTACCACTTTATTTATATCTCCAACTTGTTGCAGCATATAGTTTAAACGCTCTTCCATCATGCTTCTTACTTCAGCATCGCTTACAATAATACTATCCTGAATAGCCTGGTGTGCATATAATTTATCTTCTAAAAGTTTACCAAGCATTTGGCATCTTGTAATATCTTTTATTGAACCTCCCTGACTGGTAATTTCTAAATATCCTTTATCAATATCAGAATCTAAAACAATATAATCTCCAACAGTTGCTATAATACCGTCAATTTTTTGCTTCTGTCCAGAAGATGGAACTTCAACCGGTTTTTGTGCTACTACATCCGGAATAATTTCTTGTGCCGAAATAAATGAGTTGAAAAAAAGTAAAAAACATATTGTTAACCCTAGTTTGTAATCAATTGTTTTTAGCTGTAATTTTTTTAATAACATTATTTTAAATTTAATTTGAATGCCTTAGACTTTATTTAAACTAACTATTCATTTATTTCTCTTTCAAAAATCATTCTGAAAATATTAAATAATTAACTTCTAGTTTCTTCTAACTTATAACGAACAAAAATAACAATTCAATTACATAATACAACTATCAGCAATACTATTAACAAAAAATTATGGGATGACCTCATAATTCGATTAATAAGAAGTTGAATATCAATAAACAATACTTTCAAATGTAAACTCTCATTATGAAGTATTTATCAGTTAAAGAGAAAATTATTTCCTTAATAATTTATTGTCATTTCTTGATCTCAAATTAAAAGTTTTCAACACTACAACGTTTTCGTAATATAAATATTTTCTTATAATTTACAACATAGCAAAATTTACATACTTTAGATGCGTAATTAATATTTTATAGTCTTAAAATTAAGAATAATTTATTTTATCACTGATATATTATATAATTACAAACTTTATTATCTAACCTTAACCAAATCATTATTATGAAAAAACCTTTTGCAAAACTGTATTGCCTTGCTGCTATTTCGGTCTTTTTTTCTTCGTGTTCTGAAAATGAAGCGACTGGAAACGACACAAGAGCTGAAAGCCAGCAATTTAAAATCATCAATGTAACTCACCATGATGGAAAACCCTTTAGTACGGGAGAATCAAAATCATTAACCGCAAAATATGTCGATAATCCGGGCGGCGGAGTTATGATGCAGGCTTTTTATTGGGATGTTCCTGCCGGCGGAACCTGGTGGAATACTGTTAGTAGTAAAGTAGCCGCCTGGGGTAATGCCGGAATTGGATCTATCTGGTTACCACCTGCTTCTAAAGCACAAAATGGAGCTTTCTCTATGGGATATGACCCAACAGATTATTTTGATTTTGGTGATTACAACCAAAATGGTTCGACAGAAACCAGATTTGGATCTAAAACTGAATTGGTAAGTTTAATTACAAATGCACATGCCGAAAACCTGAAAGTATATGCGGATATTGTAATCAATCATAATAGTGGCGGTCAATCTGAAGCTAATCCGTTTACAGGAACAAGCACCTGGACTAATTTTACAGGGATTGCTTCAGGAAAATTCCCGCGTACGTATAATGACTTTTACAAAAACAGTTATGGTAATAATGACGAAGGGGCTTTTGGTGGTTTTCCTGATTTATGCCACGCTGCTCCAAATGTTCAAAATTGGCTGTGGCTTAGAACTGACGGAGTTGGTAAATATTATAAAAACACGATGAAATTTGATGGCTGGAGATTTGATTACGTTAAAGGTTTTGGCCCGTGGGTTGTAAATTCATGGAATGCTAATGTAGGAGGATTTTCTGTTGGAGAATATTGGGATGCAAACGTAAACACGCTTGAATGGTGGGCTAATAATGCAAATAGTTCTGTGTTTGATTTTGCTTGCTATTATAAAATGAATGATGCTTTTGACGGAAATAATCTGGCATTATTAAACGATGATATGATGTGGAAAAGAAATCCATACAAAGCGGTTACATTTGTTGCCAATCACGATACAGATGAAATTTCGAATAAATTATTGGCGTATTCTTATATTTTAACGCACGAAGGATATCCAACCATTTTCTACAGGGACTACGAAGAATGGCTGGATAAAAGCAAACTAAACAATCTAATTTGGATTCATAATAATAAAGCGACGGGAACAACTTCTATTTTATATTCTGATAATGATGAATATGTTGCCAGAAGAAATGGATATAATGGAAATCCCGGGTTAGTTGTATATATCAATAACTCAACATCATGGCAGGAAAGATGGGTTGAAACAAATTGGGCAAACACTCAAATTAAAGATTTCACCGGAGCTTCAACCTGGTATCCAACAACACAAGCAGATAAATGGGTAAAAATACAATGTCCGCCTAAAGGATATTCGGTTTGGTCAATCAACCAATAATTTATATAAAAGATAATCTAAGGCTGCTCTAAAAAAGCAGCCTTATTTTTTATTTATAAACTCTGACTTTAATGCAAATAGTTCCCAAATTATAGAAGTGAATATTTTTATTAAGCGTTAATTAATAGTACTTTTGCAACCTTATTTATACGAAATATGAGTTTTTTAAAAGAAATAGAACGCAGAAGAACATTTGGAATTATATCGCATCCTGATGCAGGTAAAACGACTTTAACTGAAAAGTTATTGTTGTTTGGAGGGGCTATTCAGGAGGCAGGAGCTGTAAAAAACAACAAAATCAAAAAAGGAGCAACGAGTGATTTCATGGAAATCGAACGCCAAAGAGGTATTTCGGTTTCAACATCTGTACTTGCTTTTAATTATAAAGATAAAAAAATCAACATTCTTGATACTCCAGGACACAAGGATTTTGCCGAAGATACTTTTAGAACTTTAACTGCTGTTGATAGTGTTATTGTTGTAATTGACGTTGCAAAAGGGGTTGAGGAACAAACTGAAAAATTGGTTGCAGTTTGTAGAATGCGTAATATTCCGATGATTGTTTTCATCAATAAATTAGATCGTGAAGGTAAAGATGCTTTTGATTTGATGGATGAAGTGGAACAAAAATTGGGATTAAAAGTTACACCTTTAAGTTTTCCAATCGGTATGGGATATGACTTTCAGGGAATTTATAATTTATGGGAAGAAAATATCAATCTTTTTAGCGGTGACAGCCGTAAAAATATAGAAGAAACGATCGCTTTTTCTGACGTTCAAAACAATCCTGAATTAGATAAAATTGTTGGTCAAAAAGCAGCTGGTAAACTTCGTGAAGAATTAGAATTAATTGATGAAGTGTATCCTAAATTTGAACGTCAGGATTATTTAGACGGAAAAATTCAGCCTGTATTTTTTGGTTCAGCCTTAAATAATTTTGGAGTTCGCGAATTGTTAGATTGTTTCGTTACAATCGCTCCATCACCAAGAGCAAAAGATTCTGAAACGCGTTTGGTTGATCCTAAAGAAGAAAAAATGACTGGTTTTGTGTTTAAAATCCATGCCAATATGGATCCAAAACACAGAGATCGTTTAGCATTTATTAAAATTGTTTCGGGAACTTTTGAAAGAAACAAACCTTATTATCATGTTCGTCAAAAGAAAAATTTAAAATTTTCCAGTCCGAATGCTTTTTTTGCCGAGAAAAAAGAAATTGTAGACATTTCTTATCCTGGAGATATTGTAGGTTTACACGATACAGGAAATTTTAAAATTGGTGATACTTTAACCGAAGGTGAAATAATGAGTTTTAAAGGAATTCCGAGTTTCTCTCCAGAACATTTTAGATACATCAACAATGCTGACCCAATGAAAGCCAAGCAATTGGACAAAGGTGTCGATCAGTTAATGGATGAAGGTGTTGCGCAGTTATTTACGCTTGAAATGAACAATCGTAAAATAATTGGTACTGTTGGAGCACTTCAATACGAGGTAATTCAGTATCGTTTAGAACATGAATATGGTGCAAAATGTACTTATGAGAACTTCCCTGTTCATAAAGCTTGCTGGGTAAAACCTGATGATGCAAAAAATGATGAATTCAAAGAATTTAAACGTATTAAACAAAAATTCTTAGCTCATGATAAATATGGTCAATTGGTATTTTTAGCCGATTCTGACTTTACAATTCAAATGACACAAAATAAATATCCTACAGTAAAATTATTCTTTACATCAGAGTTTGATTAATTTTTGTTTTAGAAATACCATAAAAAAAGCGCTAATATTAAATTAGCGCTTTTTTTTAATCTGAATTAAATCAACCTTACTAAGTCATTATATTTATTCTAAACTCAATGTATTCTATTAGGAATGTCTAAATTATGACAAGAAAATTACACAAGGAAATTTAGTCGATAAAGTGAAATAAAAATCGGACAAAGTGCAGATTTCTACATTCAGATTTTAACAAAAAAAAAGCCCCATTACTGGGGCTTTTGTATTATGCTTGTCCTGCCGGACCAAAATTAAGCGGTATTGGCGCTTGTTCAGTGTCTTTGATCTCGCCGTGGGCTACTTCAAAACGATGAATATTTTCACCAATTGCTTTTAATAATCTTTTAGCATGTTGTGGTGTCAAGACAATTCTTGACTTTACCTTGGCTTTAGGAATACCTGGCATAATGCTCACAAAATCTAAAACAAACTCTGATGATGAGTGATTGATAATCGCAAGATTAGAATAAATTCCTTCTGCGACAGTTTCGTCTAACTCAATGTTAATCTGCTCTTGTTGTTGTTTCGGATTACTCATAGTTTCCCTAATTAATAAATGTATTCTTCTTTATTAGCCATCATTTCATTGTAATCGTCTTTAGATCCTACGATAGTGTTATCGTATTCTCTCATACCAGTTCCCGCAGGAATTCTGTGTCCAACAATTACATTTTCTTTCAATCCTTCTAAATCATCTACTTTACCAGCTACAGCAGCTTCGTTAAGTACTTTTGTTGTTTCCTGGAAAGAAGCAGCAGAAATGAATGATTTAGTTTGTAACGAAGCTCTTGTAATACCTTGTAAAACTGGTGTTGCAGTTGCGGTAATTACATCTCTTGCTACAACAAGATTTTTATCTGTACGTTTCAACAATGAATTTTCATCACGTAAGTCACGAGGCGAAATAATCTGTCCTGGTTTCAATACGGCAGAATCTCCAGCGTCTTCAACTACTTTCATACCATATAATTTATCGTTTTGAACGATGAAATCTTTAGTGTGAATTAATTGATCTTCCAGGAATAATGTATCTCCCGGATCCTGAACTCTTACTTTACGCATCATTTGACGAATTACTACCTCAAAGTGCTTGTCATTAATTTTTACCCCTTGTAAACGGTATACCTCTTGAATTTCATTTACCAAATACTGTTGAACAGCAGCCGGCCCTTGAATTCTTAAAATATCATCTGGTGTAATTGCACCGTCAGACAATGGTATTCCTGCTCTTACGAAGTCATTTTCCTGAACTAAGATTTGGCTTGAAAGTTTAACTAAATACTTTTTAATCTCACCAAATTTAGATTCGATAACAATTTCACGGTTACCTCTTTTGATTTTTCCAAAAGAAACAACACCGTCAATTTCAGAAACAACCGCTGGGTTTGAAGGGTTACGAGCCTCAAGCAACTCGGTAATTCTTGGTAAACCTCCAGTAATATCTCCTGCTTTAGAAGAACGACGTGGAATTTTTACTAATACTTTACCTGCTTTAATTTTCTCTCCATTCTCAACCATAAGGTGGGCTCCTACTGGTAAGTTATACGAACGAATCAATTCACCTTCTTTACCGTAAACCAATAAAGTTGGAATTAATTTTTTATTTCTGGCTTCAGAAATTACTTTTTCCTGGAATCCTGTTTGCTCATCGATTTCAACCATGAACGATTGTCCTTGCTCTAAATCCTCGTAAGCAATCTTACCAGTAAATTCAGAAACAATTACACCATTATATGGATCCCATTTACAGATCACAGATCCTTTAGTAACAGTTTCTCCGTCTTTAACAAAGATACTAGAACCGTAAGGAATATTGTGTGTGTTTAAAACGATTCCAGTTTTTTCGTCAACTAATTTTAATTCAGTTGAACGTGATACTACGATATCAACCGCATTACCTTCACTATCTTCACCTTTAACAGTTTTTAAATCTTCAATCTCAAGTCTACCGTTGAATCTTGTAACGATACTAGATTCTTCAGAAATACCTCCTGCAACCCCTCCAACGTGGAACGTACGAAGTGTTAACTGTGTACCTGGCTCTCCAATAGACTGAGCTGCAATAACTCCGACAGCTTCACCTCTTTGTGTCATTTTTCCGGTAGCTAAGTTTCTACCGTAACATTTAGCACAAATACCTTTTAAAGCTTCACAAGTTAATGGAGATCTCACCTCTACTTTTTCAATTGGAGAAGCTTCGATAGTTCTCATAATTGCTTCAGTAATTTGGTGACCAGATTGAACCATTACTTCATTAGTAAGTGGATTTATAACATCTTGCAATGCAACACGTCCTAAAATTCTTTCTCCTAATGATTCAACGATTTCCTCATTTTTCTTCAAAGCAGAAACTTCAACACCTCTTAAAGTTCCACAATCTTCGATGTTAACAATAACATCTTGTGAAACGTCATGAAGTCTTCTTGTCAAGTATCCGGCATCGGCAGTTTTAAGAGCCGTATCCGCAAGTCCTTTACGAGCACCGTGAGTAGAAATAAAGTACTCAAGGATCGAAAGACCTTCCTTAAAGTTAGAAAGAATCGGGTTTTCAATAATTTCTCCACCGCCAGCAGTAGATTTTTTAGGCTTAGCCATCAAACCACGCATACCAGTTAACTGACGAATCTGTTCCTTAGAACCCCTCGCCCCAGAGTCAAGCATCATATATACAGAGTTGAAACCTTGTTGGTCTTCTCTAATATTTTTCATTGCTAATTCTGTTAACTGAGCATTTGCTGAAGTCCATACGTCAATAACCTGGTTGTAACGCTCGTTATTGGTGATAAGACCCATGTTATAATTCACAGAAATACCTTCAACTTGCTCTCTGGCGTCTGCAATTAATTTTGTTTTTTGTTCTGGAATTCTAATATCACCTAAAGAGAATGACAAACCTCCTCTAAATGCGAATTTATAACCCATATCTTTCATATTATCCAAGAAAGCTGCCGTTGTAGGTACATCAGTCACACTTAAAATGTGTCCAATAATATCTCTAAGGTTTTTCTTAGTCAATACATCATTGATATATCCAGCTGCTTCAGGTACTACTTCATTAAATAATACACGTCCTGCAGTTGTTTGAATAATTTTGAACACTAATTCTCCAGCTTCATTAAAATCTTTTGCTCTGATTCTAACACGAGCATTCAATTCTAATCTTCCTTCGTTTAATGCAATATTTACTTCTTCAGCAGAATAGAATGTTAAGTCTTGACCTAAAATTACATGTTCTGGTGTAGAGATACGTTCTTTGGTCATATAATATAGACCCAAGACCATATCCTGAGAAGGTACAGTAATTGGAGCACCATTTGCAGGATTCAGGATATTGTGAGAAGCCAACATTAATAATTGTGCCTCTAAAATAGCTTCTGGTCCTAATGGCAAGTGAACTGCCATCTGATCCCCATCAAAATCCGCATTAAATGCCGTACATACTAATGGGTGCAATTGGATCGCTTTTCCTTCAATTAATTTTGGTTGAAAAGCCTGAATACCAAGTCTGTGTAACGTAGGAGCACGGTTAAGTAATACCGGGTGTCCTTTAATTACATTTTCAAGGATATCCCAAACTACAGGCTCTTTTTTGTCTATGATTTTCTTAGCAGATTTTACTGTTTTAACAATACCTCTTTCTATCAATTTACGGATAACGAAAGGTTTGTATAATTCAGATGCCATATCTTTTGGCAATCCACATTCGAATAATTTTAATTCAGGACCAACAACAATTACCGAACGAGCAGAATAATCCACACGTTTTCCAAGTAAGTTTTGACGGAAACGTCCTTGCTTACCTTTTAATGAATCGGATAATGATTTTAATGGTCTGTTAGATTCTGTTTTAACAGCAGAAGCTTTACGAGTGTTATCAAATAATGAATCTACAGATTCCTGTAACATACGTTTTTCGTTTCTCAAGATAACTTCTGGAGCTTTAATCTCCATTAATCTTTTCAAACGGTTATTACGGATGATTACACGACGGTATAAATCATTTAAATCTGAAGTTGCAAAACGACCTCCATCAAGTGGCACAAGCGGACGTAATTCTGGTGGAATAACCGGTACAACTTTCATAATCATCCATTCAGGACGATTTTCGCGGTTTAAGTTAGACTCACGGAAAGACTCAACAACTTGTAATCTTTTTAAAGCTTCAGTTTTACGTTGTTTAGATGTTTCGTTGTTAGCGCTGTGTCTTAATTCATAAGATAAAGCATCTAAGTCAATACGAGCTAATAAATCCATAATACATTCTGCTCCCATTTTGGCAACAAATTTATTAGGATCCATATCATCTAAATATTGGTTTTCTTGCGGAAGAGTATCTAAAATATTCAAATATTCCTCTTCTGTTAAGAAATCTAATCTTTGTAATGATTCTCCATCTGCATTTTTAGCAATACCAGCTTGGATTACTACGTATCTTTCGTAGTAAATAATCATATCTAATTTCTTAGATGGAAGACCAAGGATATAACCAATTTTGTTTGGAAGAGAACGGAAATACCAGATGTGAGCAATTGGCACAACAAGGTTGATGTGTCCTACTCTGTCACGACGTACTTTTTTCTCCGTAACTTCAACACCACAACGATCACAGATGATCCCTTTGTAACGAATTCTTTTATATTTACCACAAGCACATTCAAAATCCTTAACAGGTCCGAAGATTCTTTCGCAAAAAAGTCCGTCACGTTCTGGTTTGTGAGTTCTGTAGTTAATTGTTTCTGGTTTCAACACCTCTCCTCTTGATTCTTTCAAGATAGATTCCGGTGAAGCTAATCCAATTGAGATTTTGTTAAATCTTTTAACTGGATTTTTATCCTTATTATTGTTTCTATTATTCATCATAGTTTTTACTATTGATTTATCTGCAATTAAAAAATTGATTTCATTTTAAGTCGAAAATTTGAAAGTCGAAAGTCAAAAGACATTTCTGAACTTTTAGACATTTCACTTTAGACTAAAATACTACCTCGGATTACTTCTCTAAACTTCAAACGTCAATTTTGAAGTGCTAATTACAAAACCTCTAAGGTTTAAATAAAAAATCGGAACGGGTTACGGGTATAAATCCTAAAAACTTTTATTTTAATAAACAGCTTTAGTCTCAGCTTTCAGTGTGAACTGAATACTGAGACTATAACTGAAAACTTTATTTATTCTTCTAAACGAATGTCAAGTCCAAGACCTTTCAATTCATGCATTAATACATTGAATGACTCAGGTAATCCTGGTTCTGGCATAGACTCACCCTTAACGATAGCTTCGTAAGTTTTCGCTCTACCAATAACGTCATCCGACTTAACTGTCAAGATTTCACGAAGAGTACTTGATGCTCCATAAGCTTCAAGTGCCCAAACCTCCATCTCTCCAAAACGCTGACCTCCAAATTGAGCTTTACCTCCAAGTGGCTGTTGAGTAATCAACGAGTATGGTCCGATAGAACGTGCGTGCATCTTATCATCAACCATGTGTCCTAATTTAAGCATGTAAATTACACCCACAGTTGCTGCTTGATGGAAACGCTCTCCAGTACCACCATCATAAAGATATGTATGTCCGAAACGTGGTACTCCAGCCTCATCAGTTAGTTCATTAATTTGATCTAAAGAAGCACCGTCAAAAATTGGAGTAGCAAATTTTCTACCTAAATTTTGTCCAGCCCATCCAAGAACAGTTTCATAAATCTGACCAATGTTCATACGTGAAGGTACCCCAAGTGGATTCAATACGATATCAACCGGTGTTCCGTCTTCAAGGAAAGGCATATCTTCATGACGAACGATTCTTGCAACAATACCTTTGTTACCGTGACGTCCTGCCATTTTATCCCCTACTTTCAGTTTACGTTTTTTAGCGATATAAATTTTCGCTAATTTCAAGATTCCAGATGGTAATTCATCTCCAACTGTAATAGTGAATTTTTCTCTTCTTAAAGATCCTTGTAAGTCGTTCAGCTTAATTTTATAGTTATGAATTAAATCATTTACCATTTTATTTGTAGCGTCATCGGCAACCCATTGACCTTTGCTCAAGTGAGCAAAATCCTCTACTGCGTAAAGCATTTTTTGAGTATATTTTTTACCTTTTGGTAAAACTTCTTCACCCAAATCATTCATTACACCCTGAGATGTTTTTCCGTTAACGATCAGGAATAATTTCTCAACCAATCTGTCTTTTAATTCAACAAATTTAGTTTCAAACTCCATTTCTAAAGCGCCTAAAGCATCTTTATCCTGAGTACGTTTACGTTTATCTTTTACGGCTCTTGCAAATAATTTTTTGTCAAGAACTACACCATGTAAAGATGGAGAAGCTTTTAATGAAGCATCTTTTACATCACCTGCTTTATCCCCGAAGATTGCACGAAGCAATTTCTCTTCCGGAGTAGGATCTGATTCTCCTTTTGGTGTAATTTTTCCGATCAAAATGTCGCCAGGTTTAACCTCTGCTCCAATTCTGATCATACCGTTTTCATCTAAATCTTTAGTAGCTTCTTCAGAAACGTTAGGAATATCGTTTGTTAACTCTTCATTTCCTAACTTAGTATCTCTAACCTCTAATGAATAATCATCAACGTGGATAGAAGTAAAAATATCATCACGAACTACTTTTTCAGAAATTACAATCGCATCCTCAAAGTTATACCCTTTCCATGGCATGAACGCAACTTTTAAGTTTCTACCTAAAGCTAGTTCACCATTTTGAGTAGCATATCCTTCTGATAATACTTGTCCAAGAATTACTCTGTCGCCTTTTCTTACGATTGGCTTCAGGTTAATACTTGTTCCCTGATTGGTTTTTCTAAATTTAATTAAGTTGTATGTTTTTTCATCAGCATCAAAACTTACCATTCTTTCTTCTTCAGTACGGTCGTATTTGATAGTAATGATGTTAGCATCAACATATTCTACAGTTCCATCTCCTTCAGCATTAATCAATACTCTAGAATCTGAAGCTACCTGACGCTCTAAACCTGTACCAACAATTGGTGCTTCCGGACGGATCAAAGGAACCGCCTGACGCATCATGTTAGATCCCATCAAGGCTCTATTCGCATCATCATGTTCCAGGAAAGGAATCAATGAAGCCGAAATCGAAGCAATCTGGTTAGGAGCAACGTCTGTATAATGTACTGCAGATGGCTCAACTACCGGGAAGTCACCTTCCTCACGAGCAATAACATTGCTAGCTGTAATTTTACCTGAAGCATCCATTTCAATGTTTGCCTGAGCAATCATTTTACCTTCTTCTTCTTCAGCACTTAGATAGATAGGTGTACTTTCTAAATCAACTACACCATCTGTAACTTTACGGTAAGGAGTTTCAATGAAACCCATTCCGTTAACTTTTGCATAAACACCAAGAGATGAAATCAAACCAATGTTTGGTCCCTCTGGAGTTTCAATCGGACATAAACGACCATAGTGTGTATAGTGAACGTCACGAACCTCAAAACCAGCTCTTTCTCTCGAAAGTCCACCAGGTCCAAGTGCAGATAATCTTCTTTTGTGTGTAATCTCAGCTAATGGATTCGTTTGATCCATAAATTGAGATAACTGGTTCGTACCAAAGAAAGAGTTGATAACTGATGATAATGTTTTAGCATTAATCAAATCAATTGGTGTAAACACCTCGTTATCTCTAACGTTCATTCTCTCACGAATAGTTCTAGCCATACGTGCTAAACCAACACCGAATTGTTGAGACAATTGTTCTCCAACTGTTCTAACACGACGGTTTGATAAGTGATCAATATCATCAATCTCTGCTTTAGAGTTGATTAATTCGATCAAATATTTTACAATGGTAATGATATCTTCTTTGGTAAGCACTTGCTTTTCCATAGGGATATCTAAACCAAGTTTTTTGTTCATTCTGTAACGACCAACTTCACCTAAGTTATAACGTTGATCAGAGAAGAACAATTTATCGATAATACCACGAGCAGTTTCTTCATCAGGCGGTTCTGCATTACGCAATTGTCTGTAAATATGCTCAACAGCTTCTTTTTCAGAGTTTGTTGGATCTTTTTGTAACGTGTTGTGGATAATAGCATAATCTGCCTGATTATTATCCTCTTTGTGTAACAAAATAGATTTAACGTTTGAATCAATGATTTCTTCAACATTATCTTTGTCGATAATAGTATCTCTATCAAGGATAATTTCGTTACGTTCAATAGAAACTACCTCACCGGTATCTTCATCAACGAAATCCTCGTGCCAAGTGTTCAATACACGTGCAGCAAGTCTTCTTCCAATATATTTTTTAATACCTGTTTTAGAAACTTTAATTTCTTCAGCAAGGTCGAAAATTTCAAGGATATCCTTATCTCTTTCGAATCCAATTGCACGGAATAAAGTTGTAACCGGTAATTTTTTCTTTCTATCGATATAAGCATACATTACGCTGTTGATATCTGTAGAAAATTCTATCCAGGATCCTTTAAAAGGAATTACTCTGGCAGAATAAAGTTTTGTTCCATTTGCGTGGAATGATTGACCAAAGAAAACTCCTGGAGAACGGTGTAATTGAGATACTACTACACGCTCAGCACCATTGATAACAAAAGTACCACTTGGAGTCATATAAGGTATTGTTCCAAGGTAAACATCTTGTACAATAGTTTCAAAATCTTCGTGTTCTGGATCTGTACAGTATAGTTTTAACCTGGCTTTTAAAGGCACACTATAAGTAAGACCTCTCTCTATACATTCTTGAATTGTATAACGTGGCGGATCTACAAAATAATCAAGGAATTCCAATACAAAGTTATTTCTTGTATCTGTAATTGGAAAGTTTTCCATGAAGGTGTTGTATAATCCTTCGTTGCCTCTTTCATCTGATTTAGTTTCTAATTGAAAAAAATCTTTAAAAGATTTAACCTGAACATCTAGGAAATCCGGATAGTCAGGAATATTTTTTGTAGAGGCAAAATTCAATCTTTCAGTCTGATTTGTTATCATCAATGGACAAAATTTTGATTAAAAAAAAGTAATTTTTTGTGTAAACACACACTGTTTAATCTATACTTTCTTATTATAATCAATACATCTTTAAAAATAAACCGTAAAAGTAAGTTCAATTTTTTTTCTTCGTATTGATCAAAAACTTTTTCGTATTTTAAACTATTTGATAATAAAACGGGATATATTTTATTATACGAAAAATGGTTTAGGCCATTGAGCTTTAACTCAAGACCTAAACCTAGTTCTTAAAACCGAGTAAACTTATTTAAGTTCAACTACAGCTCCAGCTTCTTCTAATGATTTTTTAAGACCTTCAGCCTCTTCTTTAGAAACACCTTCTTTAACGTTACTTGGAGCACCGTCAACTACATCTTTAGCTTCTTTCAAACCTAAACCTGTAAGTTCTTTAACTAATTTTACTACAGCTAATTTAGAAGCTCCAGCTTCTTTTAATACAACTGTAAATTCAGTTTGTGCTTCTTCAGCAGCACCTTCTCCACCACCAGCAGCAACTACTACAGCTGCAGCAGCAGGCTCGATACCATACTCGTCTTTTAATATTGTTGCTAATTCGTTAACTTCTTTAACTGTTAAGTTAACTAATTGTTCTGCGAATTGTTTCAAATCTGCCATTTTTTCTATCGTTTAAAATGATTTGTAAAATATAATTTATTTATTGTGCGCTAATTAAGCTACAAGGAAATTAAATTCCTTGTACGAATTATTATGCTTCAGCTTCTTCGCTACCAGCGAATTTGTTTTGTAAAGCAGAAATAATTCTTTGTGCTGGTGATTGCAATAATCCAATAAGTTCTCCAAGAAGTTCTTCTTTAGATTTGATAGTAGCTAATGCTTCTAATTGATCATCTCCAATATAAATCTCAGAATTAATGTAAGCTCCTTTTAATACAGGTTTTGCTGATTTTTTTCTGAAATCTTTGATTATTTTTCCAGGTGCATTTGCAACATCTGAAATAAATATAGCACTATTACCAGTCAATACTGAAGGTAAATCACCATAGTCATTAGCAGAAGCTTCCATTGCTTTTGCAAGCAAAGTGTTTTTTACAACCTCTAATTTTATACCTGCTTTAAAGCAAGCTCTTCTCAAGCTTGAAGTAGTTTCTGCGTTTAATCCAGAAATATCAGATACATAAATAATATTTGTACCAGCTAACTGTGCAGTTAAATCTTCAATCGCGATTGATTTTTCTTCTCTAGTCATACTAAAAATTATTAACTACCAATTATACTGCTTTAGGGTCCAATGCAATTGCAGGACTCATAGTGCTTGTAAGGTGAATACCTTTAATGTAGGTACCTTTAGCAGCAGTTGGTTTAAGTTTGATTAATGTTTGAATAATTTCGTGTGCATTGTCATAAATTTGCTCAGCTCCAAAAGAAACTTTACCAATTCCTGCATGTACGATACCAGTTTTATCAACTTTAAAGTCAATTTTACCAGCTTTAACCTCTGCAACAGCTTTTGCAACATCCATAGTTACAGTACCTGTTTTAGGGTTTGGCATTAAACCTCTAGGTCCTAAAATACGACCTAATGGACCTAATTTACCCATAACAGCCGGCATAGTGATGATAACATCAACATCTGTCCAACCATCTTTAATTTTTTGTAAATAATCGTCAAGACCTACATAATCAGCTCCAGCTTCTTTAGCTTCCGCTTCTTTATCTGGAGTAACCAATGCTAATACTTTAACGTCTTTACCTGTTCCGTGAGGTAATGTAACTACACCTCTAACCATTTGATTCGCTTTTCTTGGATCTACACCCAAACGAACTGCGATATCAACAGACTCATCAAATTTTGCAGAAGCTATAACTTTAATTAATGCAGCTGCATCTTTTAAAGAGTATAGTTTGTTCTTTTCAATTTTTGAAGCAGCCTCTTTTTGCTTTTTTGTTAATTTTGCCATTTCTTTCTCTTAATTAAAAAGGAGCATCTCCTGATACAGTTATACCCATAGATCTAGCAGTTCCAGCGATCATGCTCATTGCAGATTCGATTGTAAAAGCATTTAGATCTACCATTTTATCTTCAGCGATAGCTTTGATAACGTCCCAAGTAACACTAGCTACTTTTTTACGATTTGGTTCACCTGATCCAGACTTTAGCTTTGCAGCTTCCAATAATTGGACAGCAGCTGGAGGAGTCTTAACAACAAAATCAAATGATTTGTCTTTATACACAGTAATTTGTACTGGGCATATTTTGCCAGGTTTATCTTGTGTTCTAGCATTGAACTGCTTACAGAACTCCATGATATTAACCCCAGCAGCTCCTAAAGCAGGTCCAACCGGTGGCGACGGATTCGCAGCACCTCCCTTAACTTGTAGTTTAACTACCTTACTAATTTCTTTAGCCATTTTTTAAAAAATTTAACACCATAATCATAGGAAGCGATTATAGTGGTTATTATAGATGTAACAAAAATTATACTTTTTCAACTTGCATAAAGCTCAATTCTAATGGTGTTTTTCTTCCGAAAATTTTCACCATTACTTCAAGTTTACGCTTTTCTTCATTAATTTTTTCAACTGTTCCATTAAACCCATTAAAAGGACCATCGATCACTTTTACAGTTTCACCTAAGTTGAAAGGAATAGCACGAGTATCTGTATTTACAGCCAGCTCATCTACTTTACCTAACATTCTATTTACTTCAGAAAGTCTTAAAGGAACAGGTTCTCCGCCTTTAATCTCACCTAAAAATCCAATTACACTAGTAATAGACTTAATAATATGAGGTATCTCACCAACTAAATTGGCTTCGATCATAACATATCCAGGGAAATAAACTTTATCCTTAGACATTTTCTTTCCTTCTTTTACAGTAACTACTTTTTCTGTAGGTACTAAAACTTGGGAAACATAATCACCCATACCTAGTCTGGCAATCTCGGTTTCGATGTAAGCTTTGACTTTATTTTCTTGTCCGCTTACAGCTCTAACCACATACCATTTTTTCACATTATTATCTGCCATCACAAAAAAATTATCCTTTTAACCAGTTAAAAAATCCAGCCAAAGCTTTTGCAAAAAATTCGTCTACTCCCCATGTTGCCAAGGCGAATAAAACCGAAAATACAGCTACAACAATTGTCAATTTTTGAACCTCAGCCCAAGCAGGCCAAGTAACATTTGACTTTAACTCTTCGAAAGCCTCTGATAAATAATTCGTAACTTTTGTCATTTGATATATTTTATATTGCACGGGCGGAGGGATTCGAACCCCCATCAACGGTTTTGGAGACCGCTATTCTACCCTTGAACTACGCCCGTAATTAAAAGCCAGTGATTTCTATTAAGAAAATCAACTGGCTTTTTAAATATTTTATAGGATTATCCTACGATTTCAGTCACCTGACCTGCACCTACAGTTCTACCACCTTCACGGATAGCGAAACGTAAACCTACGCTCATTGCGATTGGGCTTAATAAAGATACATTGATTGTCAAGTTGTCTCCTGGCATTACCATCTCTACTCCTTCTGGTAAAGTAATAACTCCTGTTACGTCAGTTGTACGTACGTAGAACTGTGGACGGTAGTTATTATGGAATGGAGTATGACGTCCACCTTCTTCTTTTTTCAAGATATAAACCTCAGCTTTGAAAGTAGCGTGTGGTTTTACTGATCCTGGCTTAATGATAACCATTCCTCTTTTGATAGATTCTTTATCAATACCTCTTAACAATAAACCTACGTTATCTCCAGCTTCACCTCTATCAAGGATTTTACGGAACATCTCAACTCCTGTAATAGTAGAAGTTAATTTATCAGCTCCCATACCAATGATTTCAACTGGATCTCCTGTATTAGCAATACCTGTTTCGATACGACCTGTAGCAACAGTTCCACGACCAGTAATTGTAAATACATCTTCAACCGGCATCAAGAATGGTTTAGCTACGTCACGCACTGGCTCTTCGATCCAAGCATCAACAGCTGCCATTAATTCAATGATTTTTGGTACCCAAGCAGGATCATTATTCAATCCTCCTAAAGCAGAACCTTGAACTACAGGACCATTATCTCCATCATATTCGTAGAAAGATAACAAGTCTCTGATTTCCATCTCAACAAGCTCTAACAATTCAGCATCATCAACCATATCCACTTTGTTCATGAAAACAACGATTCTTGGAATACCTACCTGACGACCTAAAAGGATGTGCTCACGAGTTTGTGGCATTGGACCATCTGTAGCAGCAACTACTAAGATAGCTCCATCCATTTGAGCAGCTCCAGTAACCATGTTCTTTACGTAATCCGCGTGACCTGGACAGTCAACGTGAGCGTAGTGACGGTTAGCTGTTTCATACTCTACGTGTGATGTATTAATAGTAATACCTCTTTCTTTCTCCTCTGGAGCGTTATCGATTTGATCAAACGATTTTGCTTGACAGTAACCAGCATCAGACAATACTTTTGTAATTGCTGCAGTTAATGTAGTTTTTCCGTGATCCACGTGTCCAATTGTACCTATGTTTAAGTGCGGTTTGGAACGATTAAAATTCTCCTTTGCCATTTTACTTAATTTTTAATCTTAGTTATATATTAATTTTCAATTTCCTACTTACTTGAGCCAATGTCGGGAATTGAACCCGAGACCTCTTCCTTACCAAGGAAGCACTCTACCCCTGAGCTACACCGGCAGAGTCCTAATTTTAGATTTTAGATCCTTGATTTTAGATTAAAATCTAAAACCGAATCAATTCAAATCTTTTTTAGACAAATCTAAATTCTGAAATCATTAATCTGAAATCAAAATTGTGGGGAGAGCAGGATTCGAACCTGCGAAGTTCACACAGCAGATTTACAGTCTGCCCTCGTTGGCCGCTTGAGTATCTCCCCTTTTTTATCAATACTTGCATGAACAATTTCAAATCGTATTTGAAATATTTAGAGCCGGCGGAGGGACTCGAACCCACGACCTGCTGATTACAAATCAGCTGCTCTAGCCAACTGAGCTACGCTGGCAATATCAATAAAAAAGTCCGCTATTTCTAACGGACTGCAAATGTAGCTATTTTATCTTTGTATCAAAACATTTTTTGAAAAAATTTTTCAATTATATGTGTGCTCTTATTTTTTCTTTCCTTTTTACTAGTAAACGCTCTAAAGATTCTGCCGAAAGTTCTACTGCTTCTTCGAATGTTTTGCATTGCTTTTTAACCAAAAAATCATCCCCCGGAACATTAATTTTTATCTCTACTGCTTTATTCTCCTTATCACTTGTTCTTTCAACTTTTAAAAAAACGTCGGCCGAGACAACTCGATCGTAAAATTTTTCTAATTTATCCATTCTCTCTTGAATAAAATCTACCAACTTTCTGTCAACAGTAAAGTTAACGGCATGAACATCTACCTTCATAATACTAATTTTAGGGTTAAACATTTAAGAATTATCATTTGTTTCTTGGATGCGCATTAGTATACACTTTTTTAAGCTCTGCTAAACTATTATGAGTATAAACTTGTGTAGATGCCAAACTCGAATGCCCTAATAATTCCTTAACTGAATTTAAATCTGCTCCATTATTTAATAAGTGAGTCGCAAAAGTGTGCCGAAGCACGTGAGGACTTTTTTTTACCTTTTCAGAGACCCTACTAAAGTAAGAATTTATTAATCGATACACAAAAGATTCGCTCAATTTTAACCCTTTTTTTGAAATAAAAAAATAATCTGTGTCAACTATATTTTCAATCAAAGCTCTCTCCTTTATATAAGAATCAAATTGCCCGATAATAACCGGAAGAACAGGAATAATACGCTCTTTATTTCTTTTTCCTAAAACCTTAATCACATTCGAAGACAAATCTACATTTCGAAACATCAAATGTATCAGCTCTGCTCTTCTCATTCCGGTGGTATAAAACATTTCTACAATGAGTTTATCTCGTATTTCTTCAAACCCAACAGGATTCTCAACTTCCCTGATCAAATCTGTAAGTTCTTTTTCAGAAAAAGGAATTTGAATAATTTTAGGTGCCTTCAATGCTTTATGTTTCAGCATTGGATTAACTTCTATTTGTTTTGTTTTTAAAAGAAATTTATAAAAAGCCTTTAGGGAAGCCATTTTTCGATTAACAGAAACATTCGAAATATCCGCATCCACCAATGAAACAATCCAGCTTCTGATCTGACTATAATTTACATGCTCAATATTATCCTGATCAAAATGGTTTTTATTAAATGTTTCAAAAAACATTATATCATTTAAATAGGCGTTGACGGTATGGGAAGAATATTTTTTCTCCAGCTGTAAATAATCACGAAACGCTTCTTTATTTGATTTCATAAAACAACCTTTTCATTTTACACAAAACTTAACATTCCACCTATATAATATATCAAAACTATATTCATCTCAAAATTAAGCATAAAAAAACCGTTAGCATCAAAATCTTGACAACTAACGGTAATTATTTTCTGAAAAGCTAATACTAACTTTCTAAACCATCTTTCATGTTTTGAATGTAAGCAGCTTTTTGAATTTGAGCTCTTTTGATAACAGAAGGCTTAATAAAAGCAGTACGTGCTCTTAATTGACGAACAGTTCCTGTTTTATCAAATTTTCTTTTATAGCGCTTTAATGCTCTATCGATATTTTCTCCGTCTTTAATTGGTATAATTAACATAATATAGACACCTCCTCTCGTTAAGGGTGCAAAAGTATGTATTAATTATTAATTATGAGTTATAAATTATTAATTATTTTTGAAAATATTTTATAGTCTCGGTTTGCAGTCTCAGTTTACAGTTTACAGTCTCAATTACTGGTTACTGAGACTGTAAACTGAGATTACTCTTTCAGCAAATTTCTGGCGATAACTATTTTTTGAATCTCAGTAGTTCCTTCTCCAATTGTACATAATTTAGAATCTCTGTAAAATTTCTCTACAGGAAAATCTTTTGTGTATCCATAACCACCATGAATTTGAATTGCTTCATTTGCAATTTTTACACAGGCTTCAGAAGCATACATTTTTGCCATTGCACCAAGCGTTGTAACAGGTTTATGCTGCTGTTTTAAGAATGCTGCTTTGTGCAACAACAATTCCGAAGCTTCAATTTCAGTTGCCATATCAGCCAATTTAAATGAAATTCCCTGAAAACTACTAATAGGCTGTCCAAATTGATGTCTTTCTTTCGAGTATTTCAAAGCAGCTTCATACGCTCCTTTTGAAATTCCAAGTGATAAAGCACCAATAGAAATTCGCCCTCCATCTAATATTTTCATAGCCTGAACAAATCCTTGTCCTACTTCTCCTAATCTATTTGCATCAGGTATACGGCAGCTATCAAAAACCAATTCGGCTGTTTCACTGGCACGCATTCCTAATTTATTTTCTTTTTTTCCTGATGTAAATCCCGGCATTCCTTTTTCAAAAACAAAAGCTGTCATTCCTTTCGAATCGCCTTTTTCTCCTGTGCGAACAATTACAACTGCAATATCTCCAGAAATTGCATGCGTAATAAAATTCTTTGCTCCGTTTACAATCCAGGAATCACCATCTTTTACAGCGGTTGTATTCATTCCACCGGCATCAGATCCTGTATTATGTTCTGTTAAACCCCATGCTCCTATATATTCAGCAGTTGCCAATTTTGGCAGCCATTTTTTCTTTTGTTCTTCATTTCCAAAAGTCAAAATATGATTGGTACATAAAGAATTATGAGCCGCAACAGAAAGTCCGATTGAAGGATCTACTTTTGAGATTTCTTCTATAACGGTGATATATTCATGGTATCCCAATCCTGAACCTCCATATTCTTCTGGTACTAAAACACCCATAAAACCCATTTCTCCTAATTTTTTAAATAAATCGACAGGAAAAATTTGTGCTTCATCCCATTCCATTATATTAGGTCTGATATTCTTTTCAGCAAACTCTTTTATTGACTGAGCAATCATTGATTGCGTTTCATTATATTCAAAATTCATTGTACTCTATTTTTTAGAACTCCAAATATAAACTAATTATTTTTGCTTTATCAACAGGAAAATCTTTAATTTTTGCTAAATCTTCAATATTTTTAAAATTTCCGTTCATACTGCGATAAGTTACAATTTGTTTTGCCAAGGCATATCTGAAATATGGAAACTGTGCCAGTTCTTTTAAAGAAGCATCATTTATGGCGATCTTTTTAAAATTTGGCACAGTTAAAATCTTAAAATGTGTATTCAATTCAAAAAGAACTTCCGGCGAAAGTCCCCAAACATCTTTCATTTGTTCCATAGAAACAAAACCTCCCAAAATTTCTTTTTGCTTTAATATTCGAAATGACAAAGCTTCACCAATACCAAATATTTTCATTAAATCTTCCTGAGTTGCTTCATTAATATCTAATAAAACTATTTTTTCTTTTTTAGGATATTCTTTGCGGACATATTCTGCCCGATCTGTTTTAAATGATTTTTTATTTTGAGTCCAATCCGGAAATTTAAAGAGTGGAGAAATAACAGCTAATAACGAATCGGAGATTTTAGTTACTTCCTGAAATTCTTTTGCTGAATTCACATATTTATTTTCTTTTCGAAAATTCAATAATCGATCTATTTCCTGAACTGACATTCCCAGTTTATACCCTTTATAATCTGAAATAAAGTTTGGATTAAAAGTATATATCTTAGGTACAGCATTGTATTTTACTGTTTTTAAAGAATCTATTTCAGATTGCACAGAAAGCCATTGTTGTTCTTGAGGAAAAGTTTTCTCCGGAATCGAAAAGTCAACAACAAAATATACGATTTGCAATGCTATAATAATTGCAAATAGTAAAACTATACCTGTTCGTTGCTGCTTTGTAAACTTAAAATAATGTGTAACGGATCTTAAATTAATCATTTGATAACTTTTCAATTTTTAAAAAATCAAAATTAAGTCAAAAAAGATCTTATTTATAAGAAAAATACTAAATAATTATAATTTTAAAAAAAATACATAATGCATTTTTTAGCAAGTAAAGTTGACAGAATGGAGTTGTTAGTACAGAATTTCGGTTGATCTAATATTAATTTTGAAGATTTTATAACTTAAACTCATGTAATTGTTTTTATTTTTTATAAAAAACGATACATTTGGAGCTTAATAACAATAAACCACTAATATAGTATGTCAATTTGGAGAGTTAAACCAATATCAGCTTTTGAAGCTGATATGAAAAAAAGTGATTTAAAAAGAGTTCTTACAAGGTGGGGGCTAACTTCGTTGGGAATTGGTGCAATTATAGGTGGAGGAATCTTCACTTTAACTGGTATCGCTGCCCACGATTTTGCTGGTCCTGCTTTAGCTTTATCATTCGTTATTGCCGGTATAGGCTGTTTATTTGCTTCTTTATGTTATGCTGAATTTGCTTCGGTATTACCTGTAGAAGGATCTGCTTATGCGTATGCATACGGAACGATAGGTGAAATTTTTGCCTGGTTCATTGGATGGAACCTTATTCTGGAATATATGATGGGTGCCACCACTGTCGCCGTTGCGTGGAGTGGTTATTTTGTAAAACTCATTCATTTATTCGGAATCGAGATCCCCATTTGGCTCTGCAATGATTTAGCCACAGCCACAGAAAAAATCAGAGAACACAATATCGCATTTCCTAATGACTTAATTGACATTCCAACATTTGCTTTTAATTTACCTGCATTCTTGATTACATGGGTTGTAACTGCGATTCTTGTTAAAGGAATTAAAGAAGCTGCAAGTACAAATAATATTATTGTAATTGTAAAAATTGCTGTAGTTCTTTTTGTAATTATTTGCGGTGCTTTTTACATTAATGTTGACAATTGGCATCCTTTTATTCCTGCTGAAGTTCCGGCGGTGGATCATCTTGGAAATTTAACAGGGAAAATGAATTTTGGTTTTGGAGGTGTTTTAACAGCTGCAACAATTGTATTTTTCGCTTATATTGGTTTTGATGCTGTATCAACTCAGGCTGGTGAAGCAATTAATCCTAAAAAAGATGTACCATTTGCTATTATTGCTTCCTTAATAATTTGTACAATTCTTTACATTTTAGTTTCATTAGTATTAACAGGAATGGTTCATTACGATCAATTAGACAAAGCGGCTCCTGTAGCATCTGCGTTTAGTGAAAACGGATTAACGTGGGCTGTATTTATTATAACCATTGCTGCAACGGCTGGTTTAACTTCTGTAATGTTAGTGATGATGTTAGGTCAGACCCGTATATTCTTAGGAATGTCAAGAGATGGCTTATTACCTCCATTTTTTAGCAAATTACACCATAACTTCAAAACACCATATAAAAGTACTTACCTGGTTGGTACTATCATATCTATTGTTGCTGCACTTACTCCTATTGAGAAAGTAAGCGAAATGTGTAGTATGGGAACATTATTAGCTTTTGGAATGGTATGTGTTGCTGTAATGATTTTACGTTACAAAAAACCTGAATTAGAAAGACATTACAGAACTCCTGCTGTTTATTTGGTTGGAACTTTAGGTGTATGTTTTAACTTATTCTTAATGACGCAAGTAAGACACGAAACATGGATTGCCTTCTTGATCTGGGGAACTTTAGGGATTATCGTATATTTTGCTTACAGTAAAAAACGAGCAAAACTAAACGGACCACAAGAAATAGAAGAATAAAAAATAAATGAAAAGCCCCTTAATTAAGGGGCTTTTTTTATGTCAAATTTTAAATTACAAATCAAAAACTGAGGTTCGTTTTGCACGAATTAAATCTTTTAGACGAATCCAAAAAGCTAATGTCAGGTAAATACCAAAACCTAAACCCGCCGTTACAAACGAGATATAAATAAAAAACAATCGTACGCTTGTAACACGCATTCCCAGTTTATCCGCTAATCTGGATGAAACATGAAATCCGTATTTTTCAAAGAAAAATTTAAGTCTTAAAATAGCTGACATATTGATTTTAGATTTTAGATTTTAGATTTTATCCTTCGACTTCGCTCAGGATAATAATTATTACAACTTCACTCAGATAATAACCCCAAAAGTACAAAATTATCTAATTGCCCCATTTTCTAATTATCTAATTATCATTCCTCAGTAATTCCATTCCTACTGCGCATTTCAAACACGCTTTTTGATTGCAATATTCATTTTTAAGCTGTAATAAAGATTGCGTGTCAAAAGCATTTTTTGAAAAAACATTCAAGGAATTAAATTTATCTATAATAGAATTCTTCTCGGGAGAAACCCCATTTAATAATACAATTAAATCTTCTGAAATTGATTCTCCCATAATACCTGAATAAGCAAACTGAATAGGAATAATTGTATTTATAATCAGTAAATCAATAAAGGATTTTGATAACGGTTTTGATTTCTTCGGACTTTCTTTATCAAACTGATAATGGTTTTGCCAATATAAACTGGCCGAAACATCCAGCAGTTTATAAATATTTTCAACAGATTTTGCCTCAATAATTTTAGAAAACAGATTTTGATGTTTGTTATATAAACTTGCTAATTGCGAAAGTCTTATTGTTGGAAAATTATCCGGACGGTGCTTAAAAAACGCAACAGGATCTGTATAAACTTTATCTATTTGGTATTTATGCAAGAGATAAAAATATCTGATTTTCAAATCTTTAAAATAAACATCTTCCTTCTCAAAATCTAATAAACCTGACATGCCTAAAAGCAATGCTTCAAGATTTTCGGCTTCAAAGCTTTCTTTTCGAATAATTGTAAATGGAATTGATTTGGCAATTTGCAAAAATGAATTTCCGTTGGTATTTAAACCGAAATTCTTAGCAAAGAGACAAAACAAAACGGCTTCCCAATCCTGATTTGTTTCTTCCAGTAAATCGTATATAAATTTTGATTTGCGTTCTAATCGCTCAAAGAATAATCTTTCCTGCCAATTTTTAAAAACAAAATCATCAATTCCGGCAATTTGCTTCTCGCAAAATATCCATGATTTAGGGTTTAATAATGCATTGTAATTGTTTATTATTTCTTTAGAAACATAATCTTTTAAAACTAAAACAGGAATTTCGGTATTATTTTTTCTGAAGATTTCGATGTCATGCTCCCAAACGATATGCAAAATAACATTTTCATAAGCACTATCTTTTTCGTGACCATGCACGTACCAATCTGAAGATTTTAAATGAATTTCAATATTGCCCGCCCATTTTTGATTTCCAATTTTAATCTGAGCATTAAAAAAATCAGGACCTGAAAGTTCTAAATAATCTCCGGATTTTATAATCGTAATTTGCTCGTTGCGGGTAGTTCTCAAATTCAATGTATCAAACTTTTTGAATTTCCAGAGATAATGAAGAAAATCTTCTTTCATTTTATGGGCTTATATAAAATTTATAAAAGCCTAAAATTAGATAAAATAATATTAATCCTACAAATTAATATTTTAATTATCGCAGCATATACAATTTAGCACATGCGCGCGCATCAGATAAAGCTTCGTGGTGGTTTAACTGAATCTTCATTTCGCGACAGCAATCACTCAGCTTTGTAGGTTTTAAACCTTTTGCTTTATAAATTTTAACCGTGCATTCCCATTTCAAAGCAATATTTAAATCTTCATATCGCAACCCATAAAGAGCCATTGATTTCATTAAAACATTACGGTCAAAGCTTTCATTATGAGCCACTACAACTCTATTTCTCAAACGTCTTTCGATTTCAGGATATACTTGCGTAAATGATTTTGCGTTTACAGTATCACGAGGATAAATACCATGAACCTGAATCGTATATGGATTATATTGATTATTAGGCGGTTTAATTAAAGTAACAAACTCATCCGTAATTATTCCATTTTCGACAGTAACAATTCCAACAGAGCAAGGATGATATCCGGTTGCAGTTTCAAAATCTATGGCGGTAAAATTCATTATTAAATATATTAAGCTAAAAAAATCCATAAATCTAATTGGCTTAAAACTAGATTTATGGATTTATAACGGTATTAAAATTATCTTATTTTATCGATCCAATAATATCATATTTTGTAATAATATGATGTTTTCCATTTCCAAGTTCTACCAAAACAGCGTCATTTTCTTTGGTAAACAACTTAGAAACTTCTTCGATTGTAGTTCCTAATTTTACAATCGGGAAAGGTTTGCCCATTACTTCTTTAATTGGTTTTTCGGCAACATTTTTATCGGCAACATAACTTCTAAACAAATCTGTTTCATCAACAGAACCAACAAATCCGTTAATATCTACCACCGGAATTTGCGAGATTTTATATTTACGCATACGTTCAATCGCATGCGAAACCAATTCTTCTGTACGAACAACAATTAATTCTTTATCAATATGATCTTTAATAACATCTTCGGCCTTGGTAATGTTTTCTTCTAAAAAACCACGTTCACGCATCCAGTCGTCATTAAACATTTTACCCACATAACGGCTTCCTGAATCGTGAAAAAGCACTACAACAACATCTTCAGGCTTGAAATGTTCTTTTAACTGTAATAATCCTTTAATACAGGCACCGGCAGAATTTCCAACAAAAATAGCTTCTTCAAGAGCAATTTTTCTCGTATAAACCGCAGCATCTTTATCCGTAACTTTAGTAAATCCGTCAATTAAAGAAAAGTCAACATTTTTAGGCAAAATATCTTCTCCAATTCCTTCCGTGATATAAGAGTAAATTTCATTTTCATCAAAAATTCCGGTTTCATGATATTTTTTAAAAACAGAACCATAAGTATCAATTCCCCAAATTTTAATATTCGGGTTTTTCTCTTTCAAATATTTTCCAACTCCCGAAATTGTTCCTCCCGTTCCTACTCCAACAACAAAATGAGTAATTTTTCCATCCGTTTGTCTCCAGATTTCAGGTCCCGTTTGCTCATAATGTGCCAATGAGTTCGACATATTATCATATTGGTTAACATACCATGAATTTGGTGTTTCCTCTGCCAAACGTTTTGAAACCGAATAGTAAGAACGTGGATCTGTTGGTTCAACATCTGTTGGACAAACTACTACTTTGGCACCAACGGCACGCAAAATATCCATTTTCTCTTTAGATTGTTTGTCTGATATTACACAAATTAATTTATATCCTTTTATGATCGCTACAAGCGCCAATCCCATTCCGGTATTACCCGAAGTTCCTTCTATAATAGTTCCGCCCGGTTTTAAACGGCCATCAGCCTCAGCATCTTCAATCATTTTTACCGCCATTCTGTCTTTTACAGAATTTCCGGGATTAAAAGTTTCGACTTTTGCCAATACTAACGCATCGATTTCAGCAACAATTTTGTTGAGTTTTACTAATGGCGTATTACCAATTGTTTCTAAAATATTATTTGAAAAGTCCATTTTATATGAATTTAATTTATTTGGTTTAAGATAGTAAAGAACCTGATTTTATTGGAAGAAATTCCAAACTAAACCAAATCGGATGGCGAAATCACGATATGGATTATTAGGTGCCGAATAATAGTTGTTTCCAGAAAAAGAAGCATTAAAATGCTCTGCTCTGAAGTAAAATCTTGTCTGGCGAATTCTGAAATTTATATAATAATCAAAGTTAGCATATCCTCCAATTTTTTTATCATTCTGAACAAAAAATTCTCCAACAACAGGATTATAACCATTACCATAATATTCAGTAAAATAATTAAAAGTTAATCCCGTCTGCATAAACAATGCTTTCTTAAAAAAGTAACTTGAATAATAAAGCGTATTTCTGGTTACAAAATCCGGAACGTTTAAAACTAAATCAGACTGATCTACTTTTTGATATAAAAATGTATTATCAAATCCAAAAGGACCAAATTTAAACTCCTTATTGGCTTTAACAGACAAATAATTAATTACATTTCCATATTGTGCCGGGCTTACAATTTGAGTCTGAGCCGCAATTTGCGCATCTGTAGAAACATCATCAAAATACAAATGATCTTTTAAAACTGTATATTGAACCTCTGCATTTAACCAAGGTGTATATATATTTGCGCTAAGCGAATTAATTTTTTCGTTTTTAAAATCGTTCGACCAGTTATAATCCACAAAACTACTTTGATACAGATTATAATTATTATTTGGCAATTTATTGATATTTCGGTATCTAAAATCGAACTGTATTTTATCATTTAAATTGTAACGTAATTTCGCATCCAAATCAGAAAGTGATTGATTTGTAACTGATCTTGAATATAAAAATCGGCCTTTCCATTTATTCTTCTGATATTCATATTGACCTCCAACATTATTAAACTGAAGATATAAATTATCCGGAACCATAGTGCCGTCTTTTTTAAAGATGATTCTGTTATAATCGTAATTTGATCGGTAATCATCTATAAAAAAGTTGAACTTTCCTAAAAGTGAATTTTCGTAAGCAAGACCTACTTTATTATATAATTTTTCAAAACGCGTCTGATCATTTATACCATTCGCCACATAAGATTCACCAAATCTTTCTACCGCAACACCATCAACCGTAGAAACAACTGTTGGCTGGTTGTATTCGAAAAATTTATGTTCGTAATTAAACTCATGTGTTACATATAAATTATTATTTCCTTCCGTTGGATTTACCCTAAAAGCGTGATCGAAAAACAGTCGCGTTCCTTTTAAAAATGATTTTGCATCTGTTAAATAAACCTGCAGTCTCTGACGGTTTTTAAAATCCGGATCTCCACTTTCAAAATCTTCAGGCGTTGTTATACCGCCATTTTCTTCATTTGAAATATCCTGAGAAGTAAAATGAGCGTTTAAAATATATCTTTTATCTGTTGTAAAATAACTTGTTGTAAAACGAAAATTTCCCGTACTTACCAATTGATTTATATAATTCCCTTCAGAACGTAAACCTCTGTATGCAATAGAAAAATTAAGGTTTTTTGACGTATTCAGCGTAATAAAAGAATCTACGTTTTGACCTTTATTTATAGTTGTATTAAAAAATAACTCTGTAAAAGGAGTCGCTGCCGAGTAATATCTAATATCATAAGCTTCAAGATAACTAAAATGTTTACCCTTAAAGCCAATTTCCGGATAAGGCGAAAAATCAGTTAAACTATATTGCAAAGTATTATACGTTTGTCCAATATTAGGGAAGTCCAAAAGTCCGAAATTGTCCTTACGAAGATAATTTTGTCTATAAGCACTTTTTAGCGTTAAAGAAGTATCTGCATAAGTTGTATCGTGCTCTAAAGTATAAATTTGATACTGTTCGATTTTCGCTATTTTCGCTTCTTTCTTTTTCAATGTATCAGTAATACTTGAATATTTTGTATTCATATCTAAATTGCTTTTAGACCCTTTTTTTTCTTGAGAAAACAATAAAGTAGGTACGACTAATAGATATAGAAAAAAGAATATTCTCATTTGATAGCTTTATATATAATTATTTTGGCAAAATTTGTCAGGCAAAGGTAAAAGATAAAAACGTATAAATAAAAAAACACTTCAATTTATACCACTCCTTTGACAAATAGTTAAAGAACGAATATTTTTAAAGAAAATTTTATAATATTGCCTTTTAAATTTTAAAAAAATGCTTGAAAAAAATTTCTCCGGATTTGTTTTTGAAACTGGTACTGATGAAGCTGGCCGAGGTTGTCTGGCAGGACCGGTTACAGCTGCCGCAGTAATTTTACCAGCCCATTTTGAGCACGAAATTTTAAACGACAGTAAACAATTATCTGAAAAAACAAGAGCATTTTTAAAACCAATAATCGAAGAACATGCGATTTGTTTTGCAGTTACACATTTGCTTCCTGATGAAATTGATGAAATAAATATACTCAATGCTTCTATGAAAGGAATGCAGGAATGTATTTTGAAATTAAATCAGGTTCCTGAATTTATTATTGTGGATGGAAACCGTGCTCTGAATGCCAAATTAGGCTTAAAAAACAGTTTTGGAAAACAGTTTTCTTCAACAGAAATTGAATTATTAAAATCAATTCCAAACCAAAGCATTATAAAGGGCGATTCTAAATTTTTGAGTATTGCCGCAGCTTCTATATTAGCCAAAACGTATCGCGATGAATATATGGATAAACTCCATGAAGAATTTCCGATGTATAACTGGAAACAAAATAAAGGATATCCAACCAAAGAACACCGCGATGCCATTCGAAGATTTGGCACAACAAAATACCACCGAATGAGTTTTAGACTTTTGCCGGAACAATTAGAATTGGAATTTTAAATTTTCTCCTCTATTTGATTTTCTTTTAAAATCGCAATTAATTGATTCTCCCATTCCGCAATATTTTCAGAAGAAGCGCGATCTGCCTTATCAAAATAAAAATGGTGTTTGATTTCCAGTCCGCAATAATTAAAAATTCCCTTATCAGATGTTAATGCAAGTGCTTTATCCATTCCGGTTGCTTCATATTCTGCATTAGATTTTCCGTGTGAATTGACAATAATTGTTTGTTTCCCTGTTAAAAGCCCTTTTTGAATTCCCTGATCGTATCGATAAGCAAATCCGTAGCTAAAAACGCGATCGATAAAACCCTTCATTATTGCCGGCATACCAGTCCACCAAATCGGATAAACAAAAATAATCTGCTCTGCCCACGCAATAAAATCCTGTTCTGTTTTTACATCATTGGCAACCTGCCCCGTTCTTTGACCATTCATATCGTTTAAAGAAAGAACCGGATTAAAATTGATTTCATTTAAATCACGAACTATAACCTCATGTCCCGATTCTTGAAGGTTTTCGACAATAGTTTGTTTAAAAAAATGATTTAAACTACCAGAATTCGGATGCGTATAAATAACTAAATTTTTCATGTTTTCTGTTTTTTAAGATTGAACATGACAAATGTAGAACGCTATTATAATTAAGAATTGTAAGAAAACGAAAAGAGAATTTCAATCTGCTTTTGAGCTGCAGATATCACTTTGAAACTTGAGGAATTTTGTTGGTGAAATATTCATATAATATTTAAAATCATGAATCAACTGGCTTTGATCATAATACCCGCATTGATCAACTATAGAAAGCCAGTCTGTTTTTAAATCATTCAAAATGTTTTCCTCAATTTGTTCAACAGCTTTTAAAAAACGTTCATACCGATTTAACTCTTTTATAGTATATCCAAAAAACTTTTTTTGATTAAGCTGAATATTACGTTCCGTTTGGTTCATTTTTGAGGCAATTACTTTTATTGGATTTAAAGCTTCTTCTTTAAAATCTGCCAGGAAAGTTGTTATTGCATTTTGCTCTCTTAAATAAGGCTTACAAAACTCTAATATATAATCGACACGCTTTTGATTATCAACGATATTTTTTAATTCTTCCCATAATGTCGTAAAACAATTTTCAGGAATTAAAGCATTCGGATGAATGGGTAATGAATGCGTTAAAAGAGCATTTCCGAAGAATCTGTAAAAAGCATCTTCTTTAAAATTTGCTACTAATATTTCTGAATCTGGCTCTAAAGTATATTCGATTGCTTGTTTAATTGGACCCAAAACAATGCATTTATCCATTTCAAGAATGGTATTTTGTTGTGACTTAAAAAAGGCTTTTGCTCCAAAATTAAAAATAAGAATGGTTTGAAAACTGGGCAATAATGTTTTCGTTACAGGAAAATTGGATTTGTTTTCTCCGAAGTAAAAATGAGAGAAAACAGTAGAAAATGCCGAAGGAACAGCAATTTTGTAATTGTTATTTTCTTCGGCATTTTCCATATCCATTTATTTAAGAAGCTATTTTATAAATTCAGCTTCAAACAATTCAGTCAAATGTTTTACGATTTTGGCTTTTACTTCGTCTTCATCAACCTTTTCTACGCCAAGTTCAACTTGTAATGAAGTAACACCTTTTCCGCGAATTCCACACGGAATAATATTATCAAAATAACCTAAATCTACGTTTACATTCAATGCAAATCCGTGCATCGTTACCCAGCGTGAAGCACGAACACCAAGTGCACAAATTTTGCGCGCAAACGGAGTTCCGGCACCTAACCAAACTCCTGTTTCACCTTCGCTTCTGCCAGATTCCAATCCGTATTCTCCCAAAGTCAAAATAACTGATTCTTCCAGAAAACGTAAATATTTATGAATATCCGTAAAGAAATTCTCTAAATCCAGAATAGGATAACCTACAATTTGTCCCGGTCCGTGATACGTAATATCGCCGCCTCGATTAATTTTATAGAAAGTCGCTCCTTTTGCCTCAAGCTGCTTTTCGTTTAATAATAAATTTTCGAGATCGCCGCTTTTTCCTAAAGTATAAACATGCGGATGCTCAACGAAAAGTAGATAATTTGGTGTTGGAAGATCAAGTTCTTCCCTTCTGTTTTTGATTTTTAAATCGACTAGGTCTTTAAAAAGTTCTTCCTGATATTCCCAGGTCGATTTATAATCTCTACTTCCTAAATCTTGAAGTTGAATTTTTTTATTCATTTTTATTATTTTTCAAACTCTACATCAAAGTTGAGTTTGTCAGGATTCTCCATATAATCCGTGAAAGAGTATTGTAATGTAATTGATTTTCTATCATCGCTAAACAAAGCACTTGGGTTTGAAACCTTTTTTATGCGTTTAGGAAAATGATATTTTAAAACATAATTAGACGAGGCAAAAACCATCTTAGACATATCTGCTGCCGAATCTTTTGCTTTTTCTGTCAACTTTTGCTTATCTATTGTTGCTTTACGGGTAAATTTCTTTCCGTCATACGTATAACTTAACGTACTGTTATTAGTGCCTAAACCACCCGGTAAAGGATTCGAAGCATTAGATCCGCCTTCTAATTTTTGAAGCGTACTCATTGATTGCAAAATATCCTGTAATTCGTTGACATTTTTAAAATCCTTTCCAAAAGTCATTAGAAATTCTTTTTTCTCGCCATTCATTTTAATATTAACGACAAGATCTTCCAGTTTTTTAATCTCATTTTGTGCCTCAGGAGATAGTTTTGAAATACTGTCTTTTTTATCTGCTAACAATTGCTTGAAGGTAAAAGTTGAATCAATATTTCTTTTAGCGTCCGCTCCCATTTGGTTTCCAATTTGATCTCCAGCCATTTCCATTAAAGCTGAACCATCCATATCAACAGAAAATTTTCCCGTTCCGTTATCGTTTATATAAATATTTTCGGTAAAAGTGCAGCTTGTTAATGTTGCAAATAAAAAAGAAAAACTAAGTAGGTTATATAATTTCATCGTGGTTAATTTTTTATCAAATATACGAAGAGTATTTTTAATTGTTTAATCAGGATTTATTTATTCTATTCTAAAACCACTTCCAAATTCGTCATTTCCGGATTCTGCAAACAATCTGAAAGTTGAAATTCTAAGCGTAACGTTTTTTTATCAGAACCAATAATCGCTTTTTCATTTGAAACCGATTTTATTTTTCGTGGAAAATGATATTTCAACGTATACGTTTGTGTTAATTTTAAGGAAGCATATTTAGGGTCAGCATTCTTAAACTGCACTTTTGTTTTTTGAAGTTCGGCGGGATTTATAATTGAAACCAAACGTTTAAACACTTTTCCGTCAAAATCATACGCTATTTTGTAATAATGATTTTCAGCGGTTAAAGCATAATTATATTTTATGTCATCCGCATAATTTTCTGTTTTATACAAATCCGGGATTTCTGAAACTTTATTGAAATCAAGTGAAAAAATGGTTTTAAATTCTTTCTCAAAAGAATTTTCTTTAATGTGCACTTTTACATTCGAGTATTTCTGAAATAATTTTTGTTCTTCGGGTGTATACTTCATAAATGTCTCTTTATATTTCTCTATATATTCCTTAAAAACAAAGGATGTATCCTTAAAAGCTTCTTCATGCAAATAACTTTCGCCTGCCAATTGCATATAACTATTTTCATCCCTAAGTTGAACAGTTTCAATGCTTCCGCTTCCGTCAGGATTGATTGTTATAGTTTCAGTAATTTGACAGCTTGAAAAGATAATGAGAAGTAAAAAGGTTTTTATGAATTTCATTCTTTTAGTTTTGAATTGCTAATATATGGAGGTTTTTATTTGATTCTACATTTTCTTTAAGTGCTGTCTTTGCAAGGAACGAAGCAATCTCACTTGCTGAATCCGCAAAGTGTATTTTTAATAGTGAGATTGCTTCGTTCCTCGCAAAGACAAAACACCCAACCAAAACTTCTTGAAAACATGAAAATTACCACTATAAAAAATCTAAAAACTGCGTTCTAAAATCTACATTCTTTTCTTTATCTTTGCACACTTAAAAAAGAGCACAAAATGGCATTATCAGAACAAGAAATCATCCGAAGAGAAAAACTTCAAAACTTACGCAACTTAGGAATCAATCCTTATCCGGCTAATCTTTTTCCTGTAAATCATACTTCTAAGCAAATTAAGGAGTCTTTTGAAGAAGGTAAGAAGGTGATCGTTGCAGGGCGTTTGATGAGTGTGAGAGATCAGGGAAAAGCTTGTTTTGCTGAATTGCAGGATAGCGAAGGACGTTTGCAATTGTACGTGAATCGCGATGTTTTGTGTGAAGGTGATGATAAAACATTATACAACACTGTATTTAAAAAATTAACTGATTTAGGTGACTTTATTGGTATTGAAGGTGAATTGTTTACGACAAAAGTGGGCGCGCAATGTATTCGTGTTGACGGATTTACCTTTTTAAGTAAAACATTACGTCCGCTTCCGCTTCCAAAAGTTGATGAAGACGGAAATGTACACGATGCTTTTAATGATCCTGAGTTACGTTACAGAATGCGTTATGTAGATTTAACAGTAAATCCGCAAGTAAAAGAAAACTTTATTAAACGTACGAAGTTGTATACTGCAATGCGTGGTTATTTTAACGATGCAGGATATCTTGAAGTTGAAACTCCGGTTTTACAGTCAATTCCTGGTGGAGCTGCGGCGCGTCCGTTTATTACGCATCATAACTCGCTTGACATTCCGCTATATATGCGTATTGCAAACGAATTGTATTTAAAAAGATTAATTGTTGGTGGTTTTGAAGGTGTTTATGAATTCTCGAAAAACTTTAGAAATGAAGGTATGGACAGAACACATAATCCTGAATTTACCGCAATGGAAATATATGTAGCCTACAAAGACTACAACTGGATGATGGAATTTGCAGAAGGTTTGCTTGAGCATTGTGCAATTGCAGTAAACGGTACCAGCGAAGTTACTTTTGGTGAACACCAAATTAACTTTAAAGCACCGTATGCTCGTGTAACCATGACAGATTCTATCAAACATTTTACTGGTTTTGATATTTCAGGTAAAACGGAAGAAGAATTGTTTGAAGCTGCCCGAGGAATGGGAATTGACGTTGATAAAACAATGGGGAAAGGAAAACTGATTGATGAAATTTTTGGCGCTAAATGCGAAGGAAATTATATTCAGCCAACTTTCATCACTGATTATCCAAAAGAAATGTCGCCTTTGTGTAAAGAACACCGCGATAATCCTGAACTTACTGAGCGTTTTGAATTAATGGTTTGTGGTAAAGAAATTGCAAATGCATATTCTGAATTAAACGACCCAATTGATCAGCGTGAGCGTTTTGAAGACCAAATGCGTTTGGCTGAAAAAGGTGATGACGAAGCAAACGGAGTTATCGATGAAGACTTTTTAAGAGCGCTTGAATACGGTATGCCGCCAACATCCGGAATGGGAATTGGTATGGATCGTTTGATTATGTATTTAACAAATAACGCATCAATTCAGGAAGTTTTATTGTTCCCGCAAATGCGTCCCGAGAAAAAACAAGCTCAAATTGAATTGTCTGACGAAGAGAAATTTATAGTAGATTTATTGAAAGGCAATGAAAATAAAATGGATCTTCAGCAATTAAAAATTACTGCTAATTTAAGCGGTAAAAAATGGGATGCTTCTATGAAAAATCTATCTAAACACGGTTTGACTAAAGTTGCTGTTGAAGGTGAGTTTAAATTTGTGGAATTGGTGGGATAATTTTTTATTCTTTATAATATTCAAACCCGACAGGTTTTAAAAACCTGTCGGGTTTTTTGTTTATATTTACATATGTTTGAAATTGAAAATAATTATATTATGAATACTCTGGAAATAAAATTAGAAATATTTGACAAGCTAAAAAATGTTGAAGATGTAAGTTTACTAGAGAAAATCCGAACTCTTCTAAAAAATGCAGAAACCTCTAAAGTTTATCAATTGGAGGAATATGAGATACAGATGTTGAAAGAAAGTGAAGAAGATATAAAATACGGTAGAGTTATCTCTCAAGATGATTTAGATAAAGAAGATTTAGAATGGCTATCAAAATAATCTGGACAAAAACTGCAGTTTTACAAAGAAGAAAAACACTAATATATTGGACTAAAAGAAATAAATCAGCCACTTATGCCAAAAAACTCGTTAATGAAATTACTCAGAGAGTTCAGTTTTTAGCTAATAATCCTGAAATTTACATTCGAACAAGTTTTCTTGACATTAGAACATCAACATTAGGACATTATAATATTTTTTACAAAACAACTTCTACAGAATTAATTATAATGGCGTTTTGGGATAATCGACAAAATCCTAAAATACTAGAGACAATTTTAAAATAATAAGTTAATTGTTCCAACAAAAAACCCGACAGGTTTTAAAAACCTGTCGGGTTTTTAATTTAATTTAAACCAACAACGCCGCTTTATTTTCAATATCATTTTTAGTTAATAAATCTTTTATATTATTAAAAGTGACCAAAGCAATCTGCGTTAAAGCTTCGTTAGTAAAAAACGCCTGATGCGCAGTAACCAAAACATTCGGAAAACTCATTAAACGCTGAATCGCATCATCCTGAATAATATCAGCTGAAAGATCTCTAAAGAATAACTTTTCTTCCTGCTCGTAAACATCGATTCCGAGATAGCCAATTTTACCTTCTTTTAAACCTTCAATAACGCATGCAGTTTCAATTAATCCGCCACGACTTGTGTTGATAATCATAACGTTGTCTTTCATTAAATCAATTGATTTTTTATTGATTATATGTTTCGTCTGATCATTTAACGGACAATGAAGTGAAATAATATCACTCGATTTAAAAATTTCTTCCAGCGACACAAATTTTACTCCGTCTTTTTCCATTTCCGGATTTGTCACAATATCATAAGCCAAAACTTTGCATCCAAAACCTAAAGCGATTTTAGCAAACGCTTTTCCAATATTTCCAGTTCCGATAATTCCGATTGTTTTTCCAAATAAATCAAAACCTAACAAACCGTTTAGTGAAAAATTTTGTTCGCGAACTCTGTTGTACGCTTTGTGTGTTTTTCGGTTTAAAGTTAAAATCATTGCCATTGCATGTTCTGCAACTGCTTGTGGAGAATAAGCGGGAACACGACAGACTTTTAAATTGTATCTTTTTGCAGCTTCTAAATCGACATTGTTAAAGCCCGCACAACGTAATGCAATAATTTTTACATTCTTTTCTGCCAATTGTTTAATTACTGCCTCATTGACAATATCGTTTACAAAGACGCAGACAATTGAAGCGTTTTCGATTAAAATAACCGTCTGCGGATTTAGCTGTGTTTCAAAAAAAGCCAATTCGAAACCAAAATCTTCATTGTATTTATTAAAAAAAGCTTTATCGTAAGGCTGTGTCGAAAAAAAAGCGATTTTGGAATTATCTGATTCAGTATTTAAACTCATACTTCTTTACTTAAATTCTTAACTTATTGATATTAAATATACTGAATTAATTCTCTAATGTTATACAGAATCAGGGATATTTATGAATTAACTTACAATTTGTTAAATATTTTATAATTCTGAATATTATATTAAACCTATTCAATTTGATAAAGTCTAATTGCTATAACCTTAAAAGAACAAATCATGAAAAAATTATTTATTGCAGCTTTGTTATTCGTTGGAGTAGCAAGCTTTGCACAAGATGGCGATATGGATCAAAAACCAGCTCGTGAACAAAGAGAGAGATTAACTCCGGAACAACGAAATGAAAAACAATTAAAAAAATTAACTTCGGAGTTGACTTTAGATGCAAAACAACAAGAACAGGTAAAACAATTACTTGCTGAAAGAAGTGCCAAAGCTGAAAAATTAAGAGACGCCAGAAAAGAGCAAAAAGAAAAAGGCACAAAATTAACTGCTGAGGAAAAAGAAGCTTTCAAAAAAGAAATGATGGCTGAAAAAGATGCAAATGATGCTAAAATGAAAGGAATTCTTACTGCTGACCAATATACAAAATGGAAAACCATTCAGGAGGAAAACAAGGACAAAATGAGAGATAAAGCTAAAGAATACCGAAAAGAAAACAATTAATATTTTATAGAAAAGAGGCCGTAAAAAGCCTCTTTTTTATTTCTACATATACATTATGCTTTCATTAATACTTTCTGTTAAATAAAAGATAAATCTGACAATCGCATTAAACTTAGCAAACTGTTTGAAGTCTAAATGGTATAATCTAAAAAAAAAACGAATTATGAAAAAATTATTTATTGCGGCTTTATTATTCGTTGGAATAGTAAGCTTTGCACAAGACATCAATCAGAAATCGGCACGTGATCAAAAAGAAAATTTAACTCCAGAACAACGTAACGAGAAACATTTACAAAAACTAACTTCTGAATTAAGTCTGGATAAGAAACAACAAGAACAGGTAAAGCAGCTTTTAGCAGAAAGAAGCGCCAAAGCGGAAAAGTTTAAAGCGGCAAGAAAAGACAATAAAACAAAACCTACTGACGCTGAACGAGAAGCTTTTAAAAGACAAATGGATGCTGAAAAAACAGCCAACGATGCTAAAATGAAAGCGATTTTAAATGCTGATCAATACACAAAATGGACTGCACTTAAAAAAGAACACAAAGGGCACAGAGATCATAATGGCAAAAGAGACGGAAAATCTTCACAAGAACGCGATCAGGCACATTTGCAAAAATTAACAACGGAGTTAAACTTAAATGCAGATCAGCAAAAACAAGTTGCTCAGCTTTTATCTGACAGAAGTACAAAAATGGAAATGCTTAAAAAGAGCCGAAAAGACTCTGACGTAAAACCAACTGATGCTGAAAGAAAAGCCATGAAAAAACAAATGGAAGAAGATCATAAAGCAACAGATGCTAAAATGGAATCTATTTTGAATGCTGATCAATATAAAAAATGGACAGCAATTCAAAAAGAACATAAAGACAAAATGAAAGATCACCGAAAAGATAAAATGTAATTGAGATCAAAAAAAAGAGGCTTTAAAAGCCTCTTTTTTGTTTATTAGAATGTCTTTGAAACTTTATCAATCGCATTTATCGTAAAGTCTAAATCTTCATACGTTAATGCATCAGTTATAAACCAGGTTTCGTATGCAGATGGTGCGATATAAACACCTTCGTTTAACAAACCATGAAAGAATTTTTTAAATGTTTCATTATCTCCTTTTGCAGCAGTTTGAAAATCTACAACCGGATTTGCATCAAAATGTACAGAAATCATCGAACCAACTCTATTGATCGTGAAAACTACATTATTTGCTTTTAAAACCCTGTCAATTCCTGCTTTTAAATACGCTGTTTTTTCCTCTAAACGAGTAAAAATAGCACGATCATTATCTAACGATTGCAACATCGCCAATCCTGCAGCCATCGCCAAAGGATTTCCAGATAATGTTCCAGCCTGATAAACCGGACCAAGCGGTGCTAAATAATTCATGATTTCTTCACGCGCAGCAAAAGCCCCAACCGGCAAACCGCCGCCAATTACTTTTCCAAAAGTTACAATATCAGCAGTGATGTTATATAATTCCTGAACGCCACCGCGAGCCAAACGAAAACCTGTCATTACCTCATCAAAGATTAGTAAAATTCCGTTTGCCGTACACAAATCACGTAAACCTTGCAAGAAACCTTTTTGAGGAGGAATACATCCCATATTTCCTGCAACTGGCTCAATAATAATTGCTGCGATTTCGTTTTTATTAGCCTCGATTAAAGTTTTTACATTCTCTAAATCATTGTATTTTGCCAACAAAGTATCTTTTGCAGTTCCCTCAGTAACGCCCGGACTATTTGGCGAACCAAAAGTTACAGCTCCGCTCCCTGCCTGAATCAAAAACGAATCAGAATGTCCGTGGTAGCAACCTGCAAATTTTATTATTTTATCTCTTTTTGTAAATCCGCGAGCCAGACGAATTGCACTCATACAAGCTTCTGTACCTGAATTTACAAATCTTATTTTGTCAATATTGGGAACCATAGAAACCGCTAAAGCAGCAATTTGAGTTTCCAGTTCTGTTGGCATTCCAAATGAAGTTCCCAGTTTTGCTTTTTCGATTACAGCATCAACAACAGGCTGATAAGCGTGACCTAAAACCATTGGTCCCCATGAGTTGATGTAATCTATTAATTTATTTCCGTCTTCATCATACAAATAAGCGCCTTTGGCACTTTTTACAAAAATAGGAGTTCCTCCAACCGCTTTAAAGGCTCTTACTGGCGAATTTACTCCTCCCGGAATTACTTTTTCTGCTTCAGCAAAAAGCTGACTACTTCTTTTATAGATCATTATGATTTTAGATTTTTGTCCCGAAGCCTCGGGATAGATTTTAGATTTAAATGACTGTGAACTGAGACTGAAAACTGTTATTGAGACTTGCAAACTAAAAAACTACCTCACTTTCAACTTTTGCCCAATCGAAAGAGCATTGTCTGAAAGGTCATTTTTTCGTTTTAAGTCATCAACCAATAAGTTGAACTTTTTTGAAATCGAATACAGCGTATCTCCTTGCTGTACCTCGTATAAATTAGGATCATTTGAATTTGCGTTTGACGAACTTTTAGTTGGAGTTGACGAACTTTTACCTGAAGTTGGTTTATCAAAAGGTTTATAGCTTTTTCCGGTAACCTGACAATCATATTGATGCAGATTATAACGTTCGATATAACTAATTAATTTATCCGGATAATTAGGATCTGTGGCATAACCTGCGGCTCTTAAACCTTTTGCCCACGCCTTATAATCATCTTTTTCGTAAGTAAACAAAGTTGCATATCTGTTTTTTCCAACTAAAAACAAGGCATGATCACGGTAAGATTCTGAAGCTTCTGTATATTTTCTGAAACATTCCTGAGCCGAATCATCATCATGACGAACACTTTCACCAAGCCAGTCTTTATGACATTTTATTCCGAAATGATTATTGGCTTCCATCGCTAAATCGCCTTTTCCCGCGCCTGATTCTAAAATTCCCTGCGCCAGAATAATACTTGCCGGAATGCCGTATTTCTGCATATTTCCCATTGCAATATCTTTATACTGCAATACATAATCTGTAATTACATTTCTGGTTACAACCGTTTTTGAAGTAGACTGAATAACTTCGGTTGTATTATTGGTCGTTGGATATTTAGCAATTGGTTTGGTATACGTTGGTTTTTTAGTAGAAGCTGTTCTTGTTTTTTGAATCGCCGCCGTCTTTTTGGTTGTGGCAATAGCCGGTTTGCTCGACGAACAACTTGCAAGAGTTGTGATTATGAAAAGTATTGTAATTTTTTTAAACATTGCTTTTGAGTGTTGGTAATTTTTTCTGCTTCAACTTTATATTCATTCCTTCAATCCCCTGTAATCCGCCTGTATGAATGAGTAAAATTTTTGAATGCGCAGGAAAATAATTTTTGTAGATTAAATCTATAACGCCAAAAAACATCTTTCCTGTATAAATTGGATCTAAAGGCACTTTATTTTCTTCAAAAAAAGCATTGATAAATTCAATTAATTCTAAATTTATCTTGCCATAACCTCCAAAATGATAGTCAGAAATTAAATTCCAGTTATCTTTTTTGGCAAAAATACGAATTTCATCCTTTAAAAAGTCACCTTTTAACGCCGGAAAGCCTAAAATTTTCTGATTTGGCAATGCACTATTTATTAAACCGGAAATTGTTCCTCCAGTTCCAACCGCGCAGCAAACATAATTAAAAACAGCATCTTCCGCTGTCAAAATCTCCTCGCAGCCTTTTACGGCAAGTTCATTTGTACCGCCTTCGGGAACCAAATAAAAATCACCAAACTTTTCTTTTAGTTTTTCCATAAACGAAATTTCATTTTTATTTCGATACTCTTCGCGCGAAATAAACTCAAAATTCATTCCGTTTTCCTGAGCAAATTTCAAGGTTGGGTTTTCATCAATTTTATCAAAAAGTTCATCACCGCGAATAATGCCAATTGTTTTAAAACCCTGCTCTTTTCCGGCATAAGCCACGGCCGCAATATGGTTCGAAAAAGCGCCGCCAAAAGTCAGTAAAGTAGTTTTGTTTTCGGCTTTCGCCTGAAGTAAATTGTATTTTAATTTCCTCAATTTATTCCCTGAGATAAACGGATGATTTAAGTCTTCTCGTTTAATTGTCAAAGAGATATCATTTGGAAAATTAATATGAATTTCTTGGTTCAAAATTGGTTTTATTTTAATGTGATGTAATTTAAAAACTGAAAGAAAGATCTCTTTTTCAAATATTCAAAATCAGTTTCATTTGCATAAGCTTCTCTTTCAAAGCTAATATTTCGATACGCTAAATCCTTGTTTTTGTATTGAATTAAACGCATTAAATACTCTAAAAAATACCAGATAAAAAAAGGCAGAACCAGCAATTCCTTTTGTTGTTTCAAATGAATTTTTTCATGATTCACAAAAGTTCCGTTCGTTTTATCCAAATCATATTTCATGAATACAAACGGAAATACAGCCATTCCTCTATATCCTTTCGGAATTAAATATTTAGCAACAATCAGAAACATTGGCTGTAAAATTTATAAATTTGTAGCTGTAAAATTGTTTGATTCCATTAAAATCATAATAAATTATTTATTTTTGATTTTTGGGAAAATAAAACAAGAACCCAAAGCAGATTTATGAAAGAGCAAAGTAATGAAAATAAATTAATCGAAGGTGAAGATTTTTATTATACACCAGAAGGTTACAAATGCTTTACTGAAAAACACCATTTAAAACGTGGATATTGCTGTAAAAGTGGTTGCCGTCATTGTCCGTATGGATTTGATAAACGAACCGGGGAAATAAAGAAGAAAGCTAATTAGAGAATGTGCCAATTTGATAATGAGATAATTCTTTTCAAAGTGAATCTTACATTAAAACTAACCTTAAATTAATTTAGTTGTTTGATTATTCGGATTCAAAAAAATCTAAAATCTATCCCGAGGCTTCGGGACTAAAATCTAAAATAAAAAAAATGACTTTTAAAGAACAAATACAACAAGGAATACCAAGTATATTACCTCCAAAGGCAGCATACGATTTAGCGATTAACCATGCGCCAAAAAGAAAAGAAATCCTTTCGGCAGAAGAAAAAAAACTGGCTTTAAAAAATGCTTTGCGTTATTTTGAAGCTAAACATCATGCTGAATTAATCAAGGAATTTTCAGAAGAATTAGAAAAATACGGTCGTATCTATATGTATCGTTTACGTCCTGATTACAGAATGTACGCGCGCCCAATTGACGAATATCCGGGAAAATCTTTGCAGGCAAAAGCGATTATGCACATGATTCAGAACAATCTGGATTATGCTGTGGCGCAGCATCCGCATGAATTAATTACGTATGGCGGTAACGGAGCTGTTTTCCAGAACTGGGCACAGTATTTATTAACGATGCAATATTTGTCTGAAATGACAAACGAGCAGACTTTAACTATGTATTCAGGTCATCCGATGGGATTATTTCCTTCGCATTCAGAAGCGCCTAGAGTCGTGGTTACAAACGGAATGGTGATCCCAAATTATTCTAAACCGGACGATTGGGAAAAAATGAATGCTTTGGGCGTTTCGCAATACGGACAAATGACGGCAGGAAGTTATATGTATATTGGTCCTCAAGGAATTGTACACGGAACTACGATTACGGTTTTGAATGGTTTCAGAAAAATAAAATTAAATCCTGAAGGCAATTTATTTGTAACTTCAGGTCTTGGCGGAATGTCTGGCGCGCAGCCAAAAGCCGGAAATATTGCAGGTTGTATTACGGTCTGCGCCGAAGTAAATCCAAAAATTACCAAGATTCGTCACGAACAAGGCTGGATTAATGAAATCGTAACTTCGACAGAAGAATTGGTTAAAAGAGTCCATTCGGCGAAAGCCAATAAAGAAGTGGTTTCGATTGCTTATTTAGGAAATGTGGTTGATGTTTGGGAATGTTTTGACAAAGAAAATATCAAAATTGATTTAGGTTCAGATCAAACTTCGCTTCATAATCCTTGGGCTGGCGGTTATTATCCGGTTGGGATTTCATTTGAAGAAGCGAACGAAATGATGGCAAACAATCCTGAATTATTCAAAGAAAAAGTACAGGAATCGTTGCGTCGTCAAGCGAAAGCAATTAACAAACATACCGCAAAAGGTACTTACTTTTTTGATTACGGAAATGCCTTTTTATTAGAAGCTTCCCGCGCCGGAGCAGATGTAATGGCGGAGAATAATATCGATTTTAAATATCCGAGTTACGTTCAGGATATTATGGGACCAATGTGTTTTGATTACGGTTTTGGTCCTTTTAGATGGGTTTGTACATCTGGAAAACCAGAAGATTTACAAAAAACAGATAACATTGCAAGTCAGGTTTTAGAAGAATTGGCAAAAACAGCTCCAAATGAAATTCAGCAGCAAATGCAGGATAATATTAAATGGATTAAAGGTGCGCAGGAAAATAAATTGGTTGTAGGTTCTCAGGCAAGAATTCTTTATGCTGATGCCGAAGGTCGAATTAAAATTGCAGAAGCTTTTAATCAGGCGATTGCAAAAGGCGAAATTGGAACTGTGGTTTTAGGCCGTGATCATCATGATGTTTCAGGAACGGATTCTCCTTACAGAGAGACGTCAAACATTTATGACGGATCTCGTTTTACGGCAGATATGGCGATTCAAAACGTGATTGGCGACAGCTTTAGAGGTGCAACCTGGGTATCGATTCATAATGGCGGCGGAGTTGGCTGGGGAGAGGTTATTAACGGCGGATTTGGTATGGTTCTTGATGGTTCTAAAGAGGCTTCAAAGCGTTTAGCATCAATGCTTTTCTGGGATGTTAACAACGGGATTTCAAGACGAAGCTGGGCCCGAAATGACGAAGCTATTTTTGCTATAAAAAGAGCAATGGAAGTTCAGCCTTTACTAAAAGTAACTTTACCTAATATAGTAGACGAAAGTTTATTTTAGCCTAAAGTTTTCTTATTTATTTAAAAATGAGAACATTAAAACTTAATTATATGAAAACATTCAAATTAGTACCCATTTTTCTGCTTTTACTTTTAGCCTCTTGCAGCACGGTTAGTGTTTATTCTGATTACGACAAAAACGTAGATTTTACGCCTTATAAAACTTATGCTTTCTTTAAGCCGGGAATTGACAAGGTTGAAATTTCTGATTTGGATAAAAGACGTATTCTTCACGCAATAGATACTGAATTGCAGGCAAAAGGTTTTACCAAAAGCGAAAATCCTGATTTATTAGTAAACATTTTTACTAAATCAAGAGAACAGGTAAATGTAAACCAATTCAGCGCCGGTTGGGGTTACGGTTGGGGCTGGGGATGGAATCCTTACATGATGTACGGAAACCAGACTACTGTTTCAACTTCTACAGAAGGAACTTTATTCATTGATTTAATCGATGCTAAAAAGAAAGAAATGATCTGGCAAGGTGAAGGTGTTGGAACTTTAACAAAAAACGTTGATAAAAAAGACGCAAAAGTACAAGAAATTGTAAGCAAAGTTTTGGCTCAATATCCTCCGGTTAAAAAATAGTTTTCAGTTTCAGTTTTCAGTTTTTTGTAAAAACTAAAAAAAGTTATTGACTACTTCTCAAAATAATTTATACATTTGTTATTCAGACAACAAAAAAATGACAAACTTTAATAACATTATTATCGCTATTATTAGCATTATTGCAATTGGGCAATGATGGCGAGGTGTTATATAAATAAGTAAACAAAATACAATTTATAAAACCTCCCAAATCGGGAGGTTTTTTTATTTAAATATTTTGCCACAGATTAAAAAGATAATAAGAATTTTTAATCTGTGGCAAAAGAAAAAACCAGTTCACAAAAAGACACTATCATGAATCTATTTAACGAAGTACTTGCCGCAAAAAAGCAACTTGAAAATGTGGTTGCCGCTACACCACTCACACAAAATTTGAATCTTTCAGAAGAATTTAAATCGACTGTTTTATTAAAAAGAGAAGATTTACAAATTGTTCGGTCGTATAAAATTAGAGGTGCTTACAACAAAATTTCTTCGTTAAAAGATACTGAAAAAGCAACTGGAATTGTTTGTGCAAGTGCCGGCAATCATGCTCAGGGCGTTGCTTATTCCTGTCATTTACTTCAGATAAAAGGCAAAATTTATATGCCAAAAACTACTCCAAAACAAAAAGTAAAACAAGTGCAATTGTTTGGAAAATCCTTTGTAGAAATTGTTCTTACAGGAGATACTTTTGATGATGCCTATGCATCGGCAACTGCAGACGCTATTAAAAATCACAAAACTTTCATTCATCCTTTTGATGATGAAAAAGTAATCGCCGGTCAGGGAACTGTTGGTTTAGAAATTCTAGAAAGCTTTAAAGAACCTATTGATTATGTTTTTGTTCCGATTGGCGGCGGTGGACTTGCTTCAGGATTATCTGAAGTTTTTAAACATTTGAGTCCGAATACAAAAATTATTGGGGTTGAACCAAAAGGCGCTCCTTCAATGAAAACTTCTATTGCCGAAAATAAAAATACAGCACTCAAAACAATAGATAAATTTGTTGATGGCGCCGCCGTAAAACAGGTTGGAGATATGACTTTTGACATTTGCCGAAATAATCTGGATGATATTATTCTCGTTCCCGAAGGAAAAGTCTGCACTACAATTCTACGATTATACAATGAAGAAGCTATGGTTGTAGAACCTGCAGGCGCATTAACAATTGCTGCTTTAGATTTTTACAAAGACAAAATAAAAGGCAAAAAAGTGGTTTGTGTAGTAAGCGGAAGCAATAATGACATTGAAAGAACTGCCGAAATAAAAGAACGCTCTTTACTTTATGAAGGTTTAATGCACTACTTTATGATTCAGTTTCCACAGCGTCCGGGAGCTTTAAAAGAATTTGTAAATAACATTTTAGGTCCCGATGATGACATTACTTATTTTCAGTTTCATAAAAAAAACAATCGCGAAGTAGGTTCTGTAGTTGTTGGTTTAGAATTGAAAAACAAAAAAGACATTATGAATATTAAACTAAATATGACAAAAAACGGATTTGAGTTTCAGTACTTAAATGACAATCAGGATTTGTTTACACAGTTAATTGGTTAAAAAACAAAAGGCTGCCTGAAATAATATCAGACAGCCTTTTCACTCAATATAAAATTACTAATTGAATTCAGAAATATAAAAACTATTTTTTAGCCACTTTCTTAGAATGTGAACCTTTGCTATCAGTAACTTTAACAATATATAATCCTTTTGATAATTTTGAAATATCAACTTCTGTTTCATTTCCACTTACAAAATCAATCGTACTTTTCAGCAAAATCTGACCCGTTACCGAATAAATCTCAACCTGCCCCGAACCTGAATTTGGTGTATTAATTTTTAAATAGTCGTTTGATGTATTTATATAAACAGATAAATCAGATGGAGAATTAACTTCTTCTACTGCAACTTTTTTAGCTGTAGATTCAACCTGTACTAATTGCCATTGCTGATTTAAACCTCCTGTATACGACCAAACCTGAATATTTGCGCCATTTGCCGTAGAAACATTTTCGACATCTAATGATTTTCCGCTATTCAAATTGATGATTTTATAATAACCATCTCCAAGACTTGTAACGGTCCATTTAAATTCGTTTGAAGCAGACAATGTTCTTTGCTGTACTTTTAGTCCGTCTGTCGCGCCATTATTCTCAACTGCAAGATACAATCCGATAGATTTTACAATAATGTAGTAATTGCCGCTTCCGTCAGATACAAATTTCCAGCGTTGATTATTTCCGCCACCGCCTGTAACATCATATTGCTGAATACGGCTTCCGCTTGTTGTTGCATTATCTGCCACATCCAAACCTTTATTACTATTTCTTGAAATGATATTATAATATCCCGGCAAACCTGTAACAGGCGGTGTTCCTGCTCCCCAGGTAAATGTTACCGCAGATGAAGCAGGAACTGTATAATTAAACGCAGATGTTCCTGAAACAACTTTGATTGCATTTGCTGATCCGGAATTATAAATTACAAGTGCAATAGATCCGTCAGGATTTTTAAATCCGGCAGAAACAATAGATCCATTTGTACTTGAAGAACTGATTCTTAGAGCACCCGGTTTTACAAATTTTGAGATTTGCCCAATAATATAATACGCTACATTTTTTGTATAACTTGTACTATTGTTTACTGTAATTGCTCCTAAACAAGTGCTGCATCCGCCCGGAGTACGCGGACCAAGGCTTGAATTATTTGCTGCATTCCATTCCAGAACTGTTTTTGACCAGTTATTTGTGCTTCCAATAACAACATTTTGCATGTGCCAGCCAAAATCTCCGCCAAAACTTCCTCCTGATCCTGTATATTGTTCCGTGAAATAAACATTTTTATTTGTTGCATTTCGCACTGTTGACATAGCCGAAATGTTTCCTAAATACAAATGAAAAGCTGCTCCATCAACATAACCGCTATTATTTAAAACATCAATTGGATACGCTGTATTATCACAATTATGATCAAAAGCTATGATTTTTATATTTCCATAACCTGCGGATGCCATCTGAGGACCAAGCTGTTGATTAATAAAATTCTTTTGTTCTGTAGAATTCATCAGCATACTTGGTTCGTTATTTGGATTTTCAGGTTCGTTTTGAGGCGTGATTCCCCAAATCGAAATTCCCTGTGCCTGCATGGCATCAAAATATTTCACAAAATATCGGGCATAAGCCGCATAATATTGTGTTTGTAAATTTCCGCCAAACCAAGAATTATTGGTTTTCATCCAGCGTGGTGCTGACCACGGAGTTGCCAATATTTTAATATTTGGATTAATTAATTTTATCTTTTTTAGAATGGGAACTAAATACGTTAAATCTGGTCCGTTCAAACTAAAATTATTCATATTTACATCGCCCGAAGTTTCGTTATAACTGTACGAAGAACTGCTTAAATCTGAAGCTCCTATACTAATACGAACAACACTTGCGTTTAATCCTGTAGTTGGATTATACAAATCATTCAATAACTGATTTTGTTGTGTAGCAGCCATTCCGCTAATAACTTCGCAGCTTCCTTCTGTAAGTGTGTATCCAAAACCATCCATAGTTTGATAGGTTGTTGAAGGGTTTACAGTGACTGTAGAAGGATTAGATCCTGAATTTGTACCAAAGCTTACAGTACCTTGTTGTTGTAATAATCTTGTTTGATCGCCTGAAGTAATCCAGGGCGTAACAGTCTGTGCTGTTGTTTTAGTCATTAATGAAATCATAATAATGCAAAACATTATTATAAGTTTCATTCGGTTTTGTGGTTTTTGGGTAGTTTTGTTCATTTTTTAAGGTTTTTGATAATTAATTTTTTCTCATTTTTTAAGATTAATTTTATTAATTCTCATCAATATTATAGTAATTTTAATTAAAATGATATTTTTCTTACATTACAAATACACATCATTTTGAAATTTTAACCTTACAAAAACTTATCTATTTTTTTATTAAATCATTGATATTTAATATTTTAAAAACAATAAATCGCATAATAATCTTACTTTTGTATTTTAAAAAATCATAAAATGATAAAATCAGTATATAAACCTTTATTTTCTGTTTGTTCAAATCCTATTTTACATTCAATTTTATAAAATAAATAACACTCAAATGATAAATATCAGAAAGGGTAAACTATGATATATCGTATTTTTGCAATTCATTTTATTTAGAAAACATGGCAACTCTTAAAGATATTTCAAACATAGAAGACATAAAATTGATGGTCGATACTTTTTATGATAACATTAGAAAAGACGATCTTCTTGGACCAATTTTTAACGACAAATTACAAGATCGCTGGCCGGTGCATTTGCAAAAAATGTATGGTTTTTGGCAGACTATTTTATTTGATGTCCGCGCATATTCAGGAACACCTTTTCCTCCGCATAAACAATTACCTGTAGATAAAACACATTTTGATCGCTGGATTCAAATTTTTAACGCATCAATCGATACTCTTTTCGCAGGTGAAGTTACTGAAGAAGCAAAAATGCGTGCCACAAATATGGCTTTTATGTTCAATCATAAAATTGAATATTTCAGAAACGCAGAAAATTCAACAAAACTGTAACAAAAGATTCTATTAAATAAAAATATTTTAATTAATCTCAGGAAATAGCTATTCAAATTCGTAATTTTACATTCTTAATCTACAACGTTTTCGAAAATGAATGCATCTATTGAAACAAATCCGTTATTAGAAAGATTGCCAAAACATTTACAGCAATTCATCAAACCTCAGGATTATAGCGATTATTCGCCAATTAATCAGGCAGTTTGGCGTTATGTAATGCGTAAAAATGTAGATTATTTATCGAAAGTTGCCCATAATTCTTATTTAGACGGTTTGAAAAAAACCGGAATCGAAGTTGATTCAATTCCAAGTATGTATGGCATGAACAGAATTCTGACCGAAATTGGCTGGGCTGCTGTTGCCGTTGACGGATTTATTCCGCCAAATGCTTTTATGGAATTTCAGGCCTATAACGTTTTGGTAATTGCTTCAGATATTCGTCAGTTAGAACATATTGAATATACACCAGCACCGGATATTATTCACGAAGGTGCCGGTCACGCTCCTATTATTGCAAATCCTGAATATGCTGAATATTTGCGCCGCTTTGGCGAAATTGGCTGTAAAGCTATTTCATCGCATAAAGATTATCAAATGTATGAAGCGATTCGTTTGCTTTCGATTTTGAAAGAAGCCGAAGATACACCACAGGAAAAAATTGACGAGGCTGAAAAAGCGGTTGCTGATTTACAAAACAATATGGGCGAATTGTCTGAAATGGCTCAAATTCGTAATTTACATTGGTGGACTGTTGAATACGGTTTGATTGGAACTGTCGAAGACCCAAAAATATACGGTGCCGGATTACTTTCTTCTATCGGAGAAAGTGCCTGGTGCATGACCGACAACGTGAAGAAAATCCCTTATGATATTTCGGCTGCGAATCAAAATTTTGATATTACGCAGTTACAGCCTCAACTTTATGTTACGCCAAATTTCTCTTATTTAAGTTTGATTCTGGAAGAATTTGCTAATAAAATGGCTTTAAGAACCGGAGGAATTTCGGGAATTAAAAAACTAATTCATTCGAATGCTTTGGGAACAATTGAATTAAGTACAGGTTTACAAATTTCTGGTGTTTTTACCAATGTTTTGGAAGAAGAAGGAAAACCGGTTTACATTCAGACAACAGGAAAAACAGCTTTATCTTATCGCGAAAAAGAATTAGTTGGTCACGGTACTTTAACGCATCCACACGGATTTGGAAGTCCGATTGGGAAACTAAAAGGGTTCAATTTGGCGATTGAAGATATGAGTCCAAAAGACTTGCAAGCCTATAGTATTGTCGAAAATGAAACTGTAAAACTAGAATTTGAAGGCAGTATTATTGTTGAAGGTGAAATCATTACAGGTTCAAGAAACTTACACGGTGAAATTATTCTGATTAGTTTTAGAAATTGTACCGTTACTCATGGCGAAACGATTTTGTTTCAGCCTGATTGGGGGAATTATGATATGGCAATTGGTAAAAAAGTAGTTTCTGCTTTTTCCGGTCCGGCCGATGTCAATAGTTTTGATCTTATAAATACTGTTCCAAAAACAACTACTATTAAAGCAAAACATACAGACGAACGTGACGATCTTGAAGTTCTATATCAAACGGTTCGTATGATCAGAGAAAACAAAGATTCTAAATCTGAGCTTAAATCTGTTTTTGAAAAACTAAAAAATAATCATCCTGCCGATTGGTTGTTAACTGTTGAAATCGCAGAACTTTTAAAAGATTCAGAAGAGAAACAGCTTTTGCAGGAAGTCCTGGTTCATTTAGATCAATTGAAAGAAAAACGTCCGGAAGTAGCGCATTTAATTGCTGGAGGTTTAGATTTGATTTTTGATAGTTCTTTGCCACAAAGACATTAAGACACAGAAACTTTTTTATTAATTGTACTGATTTATTTCTCGAAGATTTGGCAGTTTTAAGTTGATTTTGCGCAGATTTTATTTCACGAAAAGTGATAAAACGCAAGCCTTGTCATTTCGAGGAATGAGAAATCACAATAGTAACTCAACAAAGATTGGCGGCATACTAGACGGAATTTCTTGTGTGATTTCTCCTCCGTCGAAATGACAAGATTCTGTTAAAAACCTTTGAACCTTTGCCCCTATGAACCTTTGATTACAATTTCAAATTCTCATTAAAATCTTTATCAGATTCGATTGTTTTTCCGTCATATTGCAGTTTCCAGCCCATTGAATTAGTCAGAATTAAAATCTTGGATAATTCACTAATTAATCGGTTTTGAGCGTTTGTTTTAAGTGACGACTTATCGATTTTTTTAGCCAGATTTGCTTTTACCGATTTGTTGATTTTATTATAATCATCACCAGTAAACGGGTTTAGTTTGCTTTGCTCAACATCATAAAACTGAATATCGGGATTGATTGTAATTTCTTCTTTCGGAATATTAAGAATTGTAATGGTTTTATTTTTTTCGTCGATATCGTATTTCATTTTATGCAAATCGTAGGCAACGGTAACATTTGCATTTACAACAACAAGCGCTTTCTTCTCAAAAGAAACCATATCCATCAAATATTTCTGTTGATTTTTATAGGTTATAACTTCTGAGAAATGCCCTTCGGTGACAACCAATTTTCCAACATTCAAAATTTGCTGCTGAATAAGATTGGTATTATAATCAATCGTAGAATCGTCGTCTTTCTTGAACTCACAATATTTGAAAGCCAAAACTATTACAAGCACAGCAGCAGCTAAAACTATTATTCTTTTTATTAAATTTTGCATTCCATTATTTTATTAGACCAATTTACTTCTTTTTTTCAAGAGCTTAAAAATTTTTCGTCACGAAGTTTTTTAGCTGCGAATTTCACGAATTAAAATGGATAACCAATAGCTATATTTAATATCAAATTATCTTTTCGCCACGGTCCGCTGCCAAAATCGATATCTTTAATTACCCATCTTTCGCCTTCAGGCAAATACGGTTTTCTTAGCGGAAATGCCAAATCGGTTCTTAAAATCAGGAAAGACAAATCAAAACGTAATCCGGCTCCGGCTCCAACAGCAATTTCTTTCATAAAATCTTTAGAAATTTCAGCTCCGGGTTTATCGGGATCTGCGTTCATAAGCCAAATATTTCCGGCATCTACAAACAATGCACCGCGAACAATACTAAAAAGTTTCGCACGATATTCTGTACTAAACTCTAATTTTAAATCTCCGGATTGATCCGGCAAATAATCGTTTGTTGTTACTGCATTTAAGTAACTTCCCGGGCCAAGTGATCTTGCCCTAAACGCACGAATACTATTTGTTCCTCCAACTACAAATTGTTTTGAGGTTGGTAATGCAAGCGAATTTCCATACGGAATTCCGGCACCAACAATGATTCTGCTTGCCAGTTCGCTTTCTTTACTTAATTTTAAATAATGCCTGAAATCAGCTTTAAGTTTTACATATTGACTAAACGGAACATCAAAAATATTCTTCTGGTTTCCTTCTTTCACATTGGCTCCGGTTACCAAACCTGTTACGTTTCCTGCCAGATCTAATTCTCCGTTAAAATAAAATGTATTTTTTTTACGCTTTTGCATCGTATTGGTGTACGTATACTGATACGTTGGTCCAAAAATCAATTGTTTTTCGATTACTTTCCCCAGCGCAGGATCTTCCTCTATATCCTGCAAATATTCAGCCGTTACATTATTCGGGCTCACGTATGTAATATCTACAACATTCAATTGATGTTCTTTTCGAATGTTTTCTTTCCATAAATATCCAAAAGAAGCATTAAAAGAATTTAACGCATAAAGCTGTGTTCTGTTTTGAAACTCATAACGAAGTGTCGCTTTTGTTCTTGGCACAAATTCACTCGAACCGCCAATTTTAAAAGGCGTAATAAATCTTGGCCATGTTAAACTGGTTTCTGTCCCGAGTTTATAGATGTTTTTTCCGTTGTTTGTTCCCGAAAGCTGAAAATCGGCTCCGCCAAAAACAGATACAGTCAGTAATTCTGCACCACGAAATAAGTTTCGGTTATTCCAGTTTACATTTACCTCTGTTCCGGTATAACTCGCCGAATTTGTTTTTCCTAAAACCTCTACACGAATAAACTTTTTTGGTAAAAGCGTTAAGTAATAATAAGCATCTAACGTGTTTTTTAAACTGTCTGATGGTTTAAATTCATTCTTCACAAAATTAAAAGTTCCAAGATTTACAAATCGGTTTAAAGTCAGATTATGGTCTTTTCTGTTGTAAAGATCTCCTTTTTTAAAATATATTGTTCTGTCAAAAACTCTCGGATTAAAAGTATTTGCGGTATCTATAATCGTAAAATCTTTATACTGAACAACATCTTTTTTGGTATATTTTACACTGTCTTTTGAAATCGAAAAATTCGGGTACACAACTATTTTACCAATTTTATAAGCTGTAAGTGCTTTTGGCGGTGCATCATCTTTTATTACCAGTCTCACTTTTACTTCATGATCGCCTTTACTGCTGTCTACCTTAGCTAAAATATAATCGGGATTAAAATAATAATATCCTTTTTCTTTCAATCGTGCGTCTATGCGTTCACGTTCTGCTTTAATGACATCCAAATCATACGGTTTGCCAACTTTTAATAAACTTCTTCGGCTTGATCTTCCAATTATTCTTGACATTGCCAAAGAGTCATCAGGAAAGGTGACACTTTTAATGATATATTGTTTTTTGGGTACAACCGTGTATTCTGCCGTAACTCTTTTATTTTTTGCGGTTGAATCTGCACTGACACGGGTTTTAAAATAACCTCGGTTTTCTGTAAAATTTCTCAAAATTGACGAATTATAATCTAAATCAACCTGACTAAAAAGTACCGGTGCTTCACCCACTTTATTACGCAGCCAATATCTAATTCCTTTCTCTTTTTTAGGTTCTCCTGCAATATTATAAATCCATAATTTTGGGCGTAATCCTAATATTTGTTTCGTTGGTTTTGGACGTAATAAACCCTCAAGTTCTTTTTCAAGCGCTTTTCTTTCTTTCTTTTTAATCACAGAATCTTTCACGGTTACAGAAGCTCCTGTGTATAATAAATCACCTTCCGGTAAATATTTTGTGTTGCTGCATCCAAAAACAAAAAACAAGGATAAAAGCAGCACAGAATATTGTATATATCTTATTTTCATATCGCTATGTTTTTTGCTCATTTCCTTCAATTTGCTCATTCTCTTTATTTTCTTCTTTTTCCTTTTCTTCTTTTTCTTTCTGTTTTCTTTTTTCCTTACGCAGTTTTTCCTCTTTAATCATTTCTTTTTCTTCGGCAGAACGATGAAAAAGTTCACGGAACTTATTGTAACTCATCGTAATAATAAAAGCAACTCCGGTTTCTACAACCTGTCCTTCTACCGCAACCTGATATTCATTTTTTCGATAAGCACGAACCATATATCGTCCATCTTTTGTAAGCTGATAATCAAGTGCGACATCTCCTGCAATATTGGTACTTTCTTCGTTGGCACGTTCCTGACCTTCAACGCCAAAACTGCTTCCTACGGTCACTTTCAATCTGTCATCCAGCAGTTTTTTAGAAACCCCAACATTCAAATCGGTTCTGTTTTCTCTCGCTCCCGAAGTGTAATCATCTGTGGATTCTAAGTCAAATTCTAACTGAACTCCGGTAATTAATTCTCCCGCCAAATCATTTAATTGCTGAGAAAGAATTTTGCTCACACTTTGTCTTGCCAGCGATTCGGCACTTGTTCCGCCGCTTTCACTTGCAAACGGATTTTCACCAATAAATCTGTTAAGTAATAAAAGTGCAAAAACCTGTTTGTTTAATTCTGCCGGTTCTTGTCGAAGCTGTTCTAATTTTGCCTGCGAAGCCGAAACGATATCAGATGAAACATCATAATTTCCGTCAGGCAGAATAATATCAAAACTAATTTCCGGTTTCAATAATTCGCCTTTCATTTTTAATAAAGTCTGAAACGGAATTTTCTGTTTGTATGTATTTTTAACGGTCGAACTTACTGACCCTAACTGATTTCCGAGTAAATCTATCGGTGCGGCTTCTACTTTATAAATTGCTGTAATATTTAAAGTTGCCATCGTTGGTTCGCCATTCCAGGTAATCGAACTTCCTTTTTGAATATTAAATTTTCTTCGGATCATATTGAAATTCATTTCATAAGCGCCGTCTGAAAACTCATATTTACCCGTTAAAGTTGTTTTTCCCGAAGGATCGATTCCGCCTGTAAGCTGCGCTTCGCCTTTTAAATTTAAGTAATCTCCGTTTCCTTTATCAATTACCAGCGTAAGTTCTGCTTCTTTATCGATCGTAATTTCAACACTTACATCCATCCCTTTTAACTCAGACTGATTGAGTTTTTCCTGAATTTCGGCAGTTTGTTTCAAATACAAATTATCTTCATCTACAAACTCAACAATCCCTTCTCTATCAGCAATTGAAGGATCTGATTGTGGTAAAACAACAGAGAATTTTGTTTCTTTATTTATCTTGATATTTCCGCCAATAACCGGATTATCCAGCGTTCCTTTTACATTTAATTTGGTATCTAAAAATAAATCTCCATAAAACAAATCGTTGTCTGCCGCTTTTGAATGAATCGCTCTAAAATCATTGGCGACAACGGTTAAACCAAAATTATAATTTCTAAAATCCGGAGACTGAATTGTTCCGTCTACAGATAATTCGTTGTCATTTTCGTCAATAAGCGTAAACTTATCAAATGAAATTACATCATTTGAAAAAGTGATTTTTTCCTGATCTGTTTTAAAATAAGAATTTAACTGTGTAACTCTAAAAGCGGTATCGTTGAAATTTAATTCTCCGCCAATTTTAGGAGAAGAAGCATTTCCGGTAATTTTAAAATTTCCTGATAAATACCCTTTTCCTTCTGTAATATTTCCCATTGTGAATCCCTGAATACTTTTGATATTCAGTTTATTGATATCCACATTAAAATCTAAATTTCCGCCATTTATCGTATAATTTCCCGTCAGTTTTACATCATTATCCTGTCCGGTTAAATTGACATTTGCAGCCAGTATATTATTAGTTTTATTGTCTACTTTTATTTCAATATCGCCCACCGGTTCTGCTTTAAAAGCAAAATCAGTCACTTTTATATCCGACGTAAAAGTTGGACTTGTCATTACATTTTCGACAACCGCATTTCCGTTTATCAATCCCTGCATCAACAACTCGTCTTTTTTTACCATATTTAAAACAGTCTCGATTTTGAAGTTTACAAAATCTACCTGCAATGGCGCATTATCCTGAGTTCCCTGCGACTGAATTTTTAATTCATTTCCGGCATTATCAAGATAAAATTTATTGATATAAAGACGTTTTCCACCAAATTCAACGGAGTTTTCAGGATCGATATTCCATTTATCATAGTTTAGAACAAAATTTTCAGCATCAATTTTAAAAATATTTTTACTATCGTCACGATTCAAATTTCCGGCAATAAAATATTGCTGTTTGTCTTTTGTATCTTTTACTTCAAGAGCGTATGTCAAAACATTACTTTCGACTTTTCCGGATAAACTTGTAAACGGAATTTTCATTGAACCGCTTTCAATTGTTGCTACAGAAATTTGATATTCTAAAGCATTTTCTTTCGCTTCGATATTTATTTTTCCGTCGGCAATAGTATTATTTGCATAAACAATTCGCGGAATCGTTCCTTTTATTTCTAAAGAATCTGTTACGTTATTGTATTTTCCTGTAATTTTAATGGGTTCTAAACCGGTTAATTTCGGAATTAATTTAAAAATCAGCGGATCATTGTCTACCGTTAATGTAAAAGCTAATCGTTGTTCGTCTGATTCTCCGTTTACTTTCGGATTTTGTAAATCAAGATATTTCGATACTGATTTTTTTATTGCCGCTGTTAAAGTGGTCAGTTTGTATTTTCCGTCAACTTCAGCTTTTAAAAACTGAGATGAAATTTTAATATTATTTCGGTTTTCGTCTGAAAAAGCAATTATGCGAACAGAATCCAACACAATTGGTTCTGCTTCCTGTAAAATCTGAACATTCGAAAGAAACACCTTTCCGTTTAAAAAATCCGGATTACTATTCGCAATATCGGCATCAATATTTCCACGCAATTTCATTGGTCCGGCGTGAAGATTAAGTTTTTCAAGATCGGCAATATCAAGGTTTAATTTTAATTGAATCGATGGATATTTGTCTTTCGTGTTTCCGCTTGCAGCTAAATTAAAATTCAAATTCGGGTCATTCATTCCTGATTTTACAGCAAAAGTTCCATTTTTAATATTTCCTTTTAAAGCTAAATCTCTATATGTATATTTATTAAATACCGCTTTTTGCACCAAACCGTCCAATTCTGCCTGAGCCGTTTTTGGGTCTAAACCTTTGCCTTTTACTTTCGCTTTAAGCGTAATTTTTCCTATCGAATCGTTTTTAATTAATTTACCTAAATTAAAATCAAGTAAATAAACCGTCGCATCGTATTTCTCTTGTTTTTTAATGCGCTGATCAAATAACGCATCCACTTTTGCATTTCCGAAACTACTGTTTAAAGTCAGATTTGTTTTGAAATTCTGAATCGAACCTTTAAATTTTCCCTGCAAATTAAATTGCGATGGCAACTGAATGTTTTTCGGAATTGTTCCCGCCGGTACAAAAGCATAAACATCTTTTGAAGTACTTGATAACTTTTTAATATTCAAATCGTAATAGGCTTTTTGAGCATCCGGCAAACCGGTAATTTTTCCCGAAAGGGAAACTTTTGTAGTTCCAATTCCGCTCATTTCAAACTGCGGAATATTCAGGTCTTTTATTTTTCCACTCAGGCGTGTATTCAAATACAAAATAGCATTTGGATTGCTTTTAAACGGATTTGTTTTTTGTAAATCAGGCGCAAATAGTAAAATATCTTTAAAACCAATTTTAGATTGATTTAGATTGGCTTCTATAGTCAGGTTTCCTAAATCTTTTTTTAAGGCGGCAAGCGAAGCATATTTCACTTTAATTTTATTCTGCAAAAGCGTTTGAGGCGTTCTTACATATAAATTTTCTAAAGACGCATTTTTAGGTCCGTAAAAGAAATTTGTTTTTAAAGACTGAATCTCTAAACCTTTTTTTTCATTGGCGGCAAGCGATTTTATATTTCCGGAAATTACATCATTTCCATAAGATAGTTTTTCTGCTTTAAGATTAAATTTGCTTAAATCTAAATGGCTGTAATCAATTCCTTTTTGAGTGGGTTTTGATTGCATATCGTCAAATTTGAAAACGATATTTTGTATATCTACTTCGTTTAGTTTTACTTTCCATCCTGTTTGTTTTATGGAAGTTGAATCTAAACTTGGCGCTTTAATTTGTTTGTCTTTTGCCCCTAATCGTAAGTTTCCTTTTAAGTTTTTTAATTCGAAAGAATCAAAATCTAAAAGCTGTTTATTCAGGTCAATTTCATTCACCGTTAAATCTAAATTTCCCAGTTTTATTCCCGAATCTAATTTTGAATCTTTGTTATCATAAGATACATCAATTTTAGATAAACTGATTTTATCTAATTTTAGTTTGAAATCTTTTCTCTTAGAAATGGTATCGACAGTTTCAACAGAAACTTCGGCAATTTTTTCTACGGCATCCTGATCTAAAACTAATTTTAATCCGTTTAAATTGATATTCGGAATATCAAAATTCATTTTATCCAATTCAAATTTGTTGAATTTAGTATCAAAATGCGTCAATTTTACTTTTACATCATTTTTAGCAAAATCATCTTTAAAATTAAAATTGATATTATCGAGATTCACTTTTACGACAGAAACTTTGAAAGGTTTACTATCCGGATCTTCTACTTTTGGTTCTTTTGATTCGAATGCTTTTATGATATAATCAAAATTAAAAACACCTTCTTTATTTCGGGAAATATTGGCTGTAGTATTTTCTAATGAAACGGAGTTGATTTCTAATTCGCTGCTAATCAATTTAAATAAATCGACATCAACTTCTAAACGTTTTCCGGCAAGCAGAACTTTCTTTTTTTGATCTTCAAAATAAAACCCTTCCAGAACTACATCTTTTGGAAATTTGATTAAAATTCGGTCTAATGAAACTTTGGTTTTTATTTTATCATGCAGATAATTTATGGCTTTATCTTTAGCATAATTCTGAATTGACGGGAGCTGAATTAAAATGGTAAGGAGTAATAAAAGTGCAACTATAGAACCCACGCACCAAAGTAGTACACGTAGTGTTTTTTTAAGAAAATGAATGGGTTTCTTATTCATACGTAGTAAAACACGATTAGATTAAAATTGCATTGTATAGAAACTGTATTTCTACAGTTTACAAAATTGTAAATTTTAAACTTTAACAATTTACATAATTATGCGCAATTCTTCTAAAATTATACGGAAAAATAGTTAATTTCTTACTTTTAAAGTTACCACAAAGACGAAAAGACGCAAATTTTTATTCTTTTAAATCTGGTTTGTTGGGGTTGTTATATTGCCTAGCCGTTGGTTTTAACCAACGGAAATAAGAATAAATATAAGATGGCTTTAGCCAAATAATTAAATTCGGCTAAAGTCAAAAGAAATATTTTATAGAAGTGTTTTTTAAAATCTAATATGCGGTAATTTTTCGCCCAGAAGATTTATTTTTTGCTGAAGTTTGGCTAAAAATTTCTGATGTTCTTCTGATTCAGGATTGAAGCTTCTGTGACGAAGGCTTCTTTGAATTTCTTCGATTTCTTTCATAATCAAAGTAGCATTTTCGGCAATATAATTTTCACTGAATTTATGCCATATAAAATCAATTGCAACCTGATTGGGATGCAGCATATCTTCAGCATAAAAACGATAATCACGAAGTTCATCCATCATGATTTCATACGAAGGAAAGTATTCTAATTTTATATTGTTGGTTTTAGTGCCGAAGCTTCGGGATAGATTGAAATGTAAAGCCGCAAATAAATGCGATTTGCTTAATTGATTTTCGACAAAACCATCTTTTATATGACGGACTGGCGAAATCGTGAAAATGAAGTCTATTTCCGGATTAATTGTCTGGATTAAATGGATTGTATTTTGAATGCTTTTTTCGATTACATCAACAGGCAATAATTCTTTTGAGAATTGTTTTTGAGGCACTTTATGACAATTTGCTACGATTTGATCGCTTTCAATATTTCTATAAATCCACGACGTTCCGTAGGTAATAATGATATGTGTTGCTTCTTTTAATTTTTTACTGGTTTCTGAAATCGCTTTATTTAAAGTCTCCAGTAATTCTTGTCGGTCTGAATTGCTTAAATCGGAATGTACTTCAAAACAATGCCATCGCTCATTATGAAAGAAAACATCTTTCTCGGTAAACCATTTTTCCTGAACGGTTCTTTCGATTATTTTTTCAATCGAAACCGGATTAAAAATAATTCCAAATGGATTTGTTTTATTTTGAAACTTAAAATAGTCAAATTTATCGGCCATGTTTTCTGCAAAACAAGAACCAAAAGAAATTACTTTCGAATTATAATCGATTGGATTATTGGTTTTAGAAAGCGGTATTTGGGTTCTGAATTGCATGGTTTTTTATTTAAACACGAATTTCGCCAATTTTCACCAATAAAAAAATAAACTTTTCGATTAATAGATATATTCGATTATTTCAGTTATGTCTCCTTTATAATTATAAGTTGTTTTTTTGGCTGGATAACCATTTTTATTGTATTCATAATTGATAGTCTCAAAATAAGGTTCACTAACAATCCCTGATCCAATGGTAAATGCGCTATATTTTTTAATATTATTTTTTGAAAAAAGATTTAATTCAGAACCAAAATTTGCCTGATCTAACAATAAATCAAGTCCTAAAACATTCTTAAAAGCATTGTTGTTTGCGTCATAATCATAACGAGAAGTACTGCTTCTCTCTCCATATGTCGAATTAAAAACTGATTTAATCAAATTTCCGTTATTAAAAGTCAGCACTTTACTTTCAGATTCTTTTGATTCTTTTGCAGTTTCTTTATCTAAAATATATGTTTCTATAGTAACTGTGCCATCAATATTGTAGACATAAACGTATCTTGTTTTTTGCCCGTGTACTACTGTTGTAACAGTTTTTAAACTATCATTTATATAAGTGTATGCTTTTTCAGATTTTCCTTGATCATATTCTAAATTATATTCGATTTCTTTTATTATTTGCGTGCCATTATAGACATATTCCCTTTTTCTGTATTTATTAGAGATACTTGCAATTTTGTTTGCATCATAAACAATCTCAGTGTCAAAATTAGCAGAAGTATTATAAGGATATATGATTTTTAATGTTTTTGGTAAAACTATATTTTTATTGTCAACATAATCTTCTCCGGAGCAAGAACTCAAAACTAAAAGCAACAGTGGTAAATAATAGAATAATTTCTTTTTCATAATATCCAGTTTAAGTTTATACAAAAGAAATCTTTTCATAAAAAGTGCTATCTCCACGATCAGGTTTAATTGTGGTGTTTTAAGACATATTAAAGATTCGTTCTTTTTTTGCAATCTTTTTACATATAAATTACCAGCTAATTTTAACCTCTGTAAAATGAAGAAACTAAAATTTATAATGGCTGGTTTGGCATTTATTTTTTTATGTTGTGAGAAGGATAATCAAACTACACCAAACCCATTCTCTAATACCAACGAAAGAGATATTTGCACATTTGACCTAATAAATTCAAAAAACAATATTATTTCAAAACCAGAAGCCGTAATTACAGATTTGTATAGATGGAAAACTGGTCAGGTAATTAAAATCAAATTTTTAGATGGCGATATTCCTGAGCAAGAACTGGTGAAAAAATATGTAAATGAATGGGCTATGTATGTCAATCTTAAATTTGAATATGTACCTATAACTGAATATGCTCATATTAGAATTGCTTTTTATTTGGGAGATAATGGAGCCTGGTCAGTATTAGGAATGTCAAATGTGAGTTCCATTTACGATCAAAGCAAGCCAACTATGCGATTAGGATCTCTTAAAGTAGCTAAAGAAGAATGGGCCGCACAAACTATATTACATGAATTTGGACATGCTTTGGGCTTACAGCATGAAACGAAAAATCCTGCTGCAACTATTAAATGGGATTTACCACAGGTTTATAAGTTTTATAGTGATATGGGATGGACAAAAGAAGAAGTAGATGAACAAATAATCAATAAAGTAAGCAGTACTAATTATAGCGAATATGATCCTCTTTCTATTATGCATTATTATATACCGCCATCTCTTACAACTGATGGAATTGGTGTACGCGAACAATACGAATTATCAATTATTGATAAAAAATCAATAAATCAATGGTATCCATTTCCTATTGTTTCAATTTTAGATTCAGGGCAAAGTATACACGATCTTCCCTGGAACAAACGTATAAAATCTCCTAATGGCAAATATGCGCTGGAATTTGATCTTGGTCTTCTGCAGGTAATTGATTTAACGGATAACAAAGTGATTTGGGAAGCCGGAAATTCGAATTATCGTCGTAAACCAAGCTGCTATTTCGAGTCAACAACCGGAAATATTATCATTAAAGGCGCAAGAGTTAGTGGTATTCCTACAATCATAACGTGGACAAGTAATACAGCTGGATTTCCCGGAGCAAAACTTCATTTACAAGATGATGGAAATCTTGAATTAATACATAATGGTATTGTAAGATGGTCTTCTAAAACAGGAAAATTATAGGTTAACGACAATTATATTCGTGAAAATCCGACAGTCCCGAAGCCTCGGGATAAGCTATCGGATTTGTCAATTTATAGCGATTCTATGTTTCTGTTCTTAACATTAAAAATTCCGTTTGATTACGAATAAAATTTTGATTTTGTCTTTTTTGAATTAAGGGCTTTCTGCTACAAAATAAATTTATAAATATTTAGGTTTTTAATAACTTAAATCAACTTTATAAAGCAAAACTATTCACTACTTTTGCATCTTCCATAAACTCAAATTCATCTATGAAATTATTATATTCTTATATAATCAAACATAAAATGCTACTATTTTTTGCTTTGATTATGGCTGCCATAAATATTTGTTTCAGCTTGTCAGATTCTATTATTACCGGTAAATTAATGCAGGATTGCGGTGTTGGACTGCATAAATACAAAGGAAACGAAATTGGATTCATTAAATCTTTATCATTCTGGCTGGGACTTTCGCTTGGTGCTGCAATGATTTCGAGAATTACAAAAAACTTTCAGGATTATTTTACCAATGTTGTTATTCAGCGTACCGGAGCTCAAATGTATACGGACGGTATTAAAAAATCGCTCGATTTACCTTATGCCGAATTCGAAGATCAGCGAAGCGGCGAAACGTTAAGCAAATTGACAAAAGTTCGTTCTGATTCAGAAAAATTAATTACGCTTTCTATTTCTTTGATTTTTCAAACTGTAATCGGATTTATTTTTGTAATTCTTTATGTTGCCCGAATTGATTATCGTATTTCGCTTATCTTTTTAGTTACAGCGCCAATTATTGCTTTAGTAAGTTCATATTTAGGTAAGAAAATAAAAATTGTTTCTAAAAAAATTGTCAATCAAACGAATGCTTTGGCAGGTTCAACAACAGAAAGTTTACGAAATATTGAACTTGTAAAAAGCCTTGGTTTAACATATCAGGAAGAAAAACGTTTGAATTTAAATACGTTTAAAATTCTTCAGCTGGAATTAGAGAAAATCCGTTTTATCAGAAGTTTAAGTTTTATTCAGGGAACAACCGTTCACTTTTTAAGAACCTGCGTTGTTTTTACTTTGTACTATTTCTTATTCGGAGGAAAAATTATTGTAGGCGATTTGCTGACAATGGTATTTTTTACTTTTTTTATTTTTGGACCTTTACAGGAATTGGGAAATTTTATTATTGCACTGAATGAAACTAAAGTTTCAATGGAAAACTTTAAAATTTTATTAAGCGCTCCTAAAGAATTCCGTCCAAAAAATCCTAAACATGTTGGAGCTATTCAGTCTTTACTTTTCTCTAATGTAAGCTTTAAGCATAAAACGGCTAAATTTAAAGCTGTAGAAAATATTAATTTCGAAATCAAACAAGGACAAACCGTGGCTTTTGTTGGTCCGTCCGGTTCAGGAAAAACAACGCTAGTAAAATTATTAGTTGGATTGTATACGCCCGAAGAAGGTGAAGTGCTTTACAACGAAATTGATTCTACCGAAATTGATTTATTAGATTTAAGAAAACAATTAGGTTTTGTTACGCAGGATGCACAATTATTCTCCGGAACGATTCGTGAAAATTTATTGTTTGTAAAGCCAAATGCAACTGACGAAGAGGTATATGATGCATTAAAAAGAGCAAGTTGTGATAAATTATTAAGACGTGCCGAAGATGGTTTAAACACTACAATTGGTGAAGGCGGAATCAAGGTTTCCGGTGGAGAAAAACAACGTTTATCAATCGCCCGCGCCATTTTAAGAAATCCGAATTTATTGATTTTTGATGAAGCAACTTCTGCTTTAGATTCTATTACCGAAGAAGAAATCAATGCAACAATCAGAAACATATCAGACAAAAACAGAATTACCGTTTTAATCGCACACCGATTATCTACCGTAATGCACGCTGACAGAATTTTTGTTTTAGAACAAGGAAAAATCATCGAGCAAGGAAAACACGAAGATTTAATCGTTGAAAAAGGTTTGTATTACGCGATGTGGCGTCAGCAAATTGGGGAACGAAAATAGTTTTTGCCTGTGCGATGAAAGAATCTCGCAAAGACGCAGAGTCGCAAAGTTTTTTAAGCTTTGCGACTTTGCTTTTTTTATAAGTTTTTAAGTCTAAATTAGAGATTAGATACTACTCTTTTAATACCTAATTTAATAATTGGTACATTGAAATTTATTAACAAACCTAATTTCATTTTTGTTATTTAAGATAAGTTAAAACTTGTTTAGCATGTATATCTGTTAGTTGTTGTATTGATTTAATTTCTAGGATTACTTTATTTTCTACTATTAAATCAGCTCTAAAACCAATATCTACATTTATATTATCCCAAATAACCGGCAATGTTTTTTGTCTTTCTACACTTAGTCCTCTTTTTGTTAATTCGTGATGTAATATAGCTTCGTAAACAGATTCTAACAAGCCTGGTCCTAATTTTACGTGTATTTTATAACAAACATCAACCACAATAGCTGAAATCTCGTTTTCTGTTATTTCTTTTTTTAAACAAAATTAAAGAAAAAACTTACATTAAAATTTTATTCACAAAAAAGAGTCGCAAAGCTTAAAAAAACTTTGCGACTCTGCATCTTTGCGAGATTAAAAAACTCTTATTTTAAAAACTCGCTTGCGTGAGCCAAAGCCTCTGTAATTCCGTTTACATTTTTACCTTTTCCGGATGCGAAGAAAGGCTGTCCTCCCCCATTTCCGTCAATGTATTTTCCTAATTCTTTGATAACCGCATTTGCATTAAAGATATTGCCTGCAACTAATTCTTTCGCAATATAACAGTGAATATTTGGCAAACCATCTTCTATAGAAGCTAAAAACACAAACGAATCTGCTTTTGAACTTCCTAAAGCTGAAGCTAAATCTTTTGTCGAAGCCATACTTAAATCTACTTGTTTAGCAAGAAAATTTATTCCGTTTACTTCTTGAAAATCTTTTTCAAGATCTGTTTTTAAAGCGTTTACTTTCTCTTTCAATAATTGCTCAACTTGTTTTTTAAGTTTTGCATTATCATCCTGCAAAGAAGCCACTGATTTTAAAATATCCTGTGGATTTTTTAATGTTTCTTTTATTTCAGATAAGGTATTCTCTTGATTTTGATAGAAGTCTTTTACTGCATCACCTGTAATCGCTTCAATACGACGAATTCCAGCCGCAACCGCACCTTCAGAAATGATCTTGAAATGCCAGATTTCTGCTGTGTTTTTCACGTGAATTCCACCGCAAAGCTCTTTACTTTCACCAAATTCAATCATACGGACATTATCACCATATTTCTCTCCAAATAAAGCCATTGCACCTTTATCCAATGCTTCTTTAATTGGGATATTTCTGTGTTCTACCAATTGCAATTGTGCTTCAATTTGCGCATTTACACTTGCTTCAACCTGACGTAATTCTTCATCTGAAACTTTAGAAAAATGCGAAAAGTCAAAACGCAAATAGTTTGGATTTACTAATGAGCCTTTTTGCTCTACGTGAGTTCCCAGAAGGTTTCTCAAAGCCAAATGCATTAAATGCGTAGCCGAGTGATTTTTAGAAGTAGAACCTCTTAAATCGGTATTTACTTTTGCTACAAAAGCAGCTTCGATATTTTCAGGCAATTGTTTTGCAAAATGCAAAATCAAATTGTTTTCTTTTTTTGTATCGATGATTTCGATCGTTTCGTTTGCAGAAACCAATGTTCCTTTATCACCAACTTGTCCTCCACCTTCCGGATAAAACGGCGTATTGTCTAAAACAATTTGGTATAAAACTCCATCTTTCTTAGAATCTATTTTACGAATTCTGGTAATTTTTACATCATTTTCTACTTGATCGTAACCAACAAATGTTTCTACATTTCCAGGAATTAAAACAGTCCAGTCTTCTGTTGAAACTTCTGATGCCGCGCGTGAACGATTTTTTTGTTCCTGCATCGATGCATCAAATTCTGCTTCATTCAAAGACATTCCTTTTTCTTTCAGGATCAAAGCCGTTAAATCTTTCGGGAAACCAAAAGTATCATACAATTCGAATGCTTTTGCTCCAGAAACTTCTGAACCGCTAGTTTGTGCAATTACATTATCTAATAATTGTAAACCCTGATCTAAAGTTCTCAAGAAAGAGGCTTCTTCTTCACGAATAACATTTGTAACCAATTGTTGCTGTGATTTGATTTCAGGGAAAAATTCTCCCATTTGATTCGCTAAAACTTCTACCAATTTATTAATAAAAGGTTCTTTTGTACCAAGAAATGTAAATCCGTAACGAATCGCACGACGTAAAATTCTACGAATTACATAACCAGCACCTGTGTTTGATGGTAATTGTCCGTCGGCAATTGCAAAAGCAACCGCACGAACATGATCTACAATTACACGAATCGCAATATTAGTTTTATTTTGTTCGTCTGAGATGTTTTTAACTTCATCAGATGTATATTTTAAACCTGTAATTTGTTCTACTTTTTCAATAAGCGGAGTAAAAACATCGGTATCATAATTTGATGTTTTTCCTTGCAAAGCCATACACAAACGCTCAAATCCCATTCCGGTATCTACGTGTTGTGCAGGAAGTTTTTCCAGAGATCCATCAGCTTTACGGTTGAATTCCATGAATACATTATTCCAGATTTCAACAACTTGCGGATGATCATTATTTACCAGACTTTTTCCTGTAACCAACGTTTTTTCAGATTCCGGACGTAAATCAACGTGAATTTCAGAACAAGGTCCGCATGGTCCCTGATCTCCCATTTCCCAGAAATTATCTTTTTTATTTCCAAGAATAATTCGGTCTTCATCAATTAATGTTTTCCAGATATCCCAAGCTTCCTGATCAAAAGGAACATTATCTTCTTTGCTTCCTTCAAAAACAGAAACATAAAGGTTTTCCTTTGGAATTTTATAAACTTCTGTCAAAAGCTGCCAAGCCCAATTGATTGCTTCTTTTTTAAAATAATCGCCAAAAGACCAGTTGCCTAACATTTCGAACATCGTATGATGATACGTATCAAAACCTACATCTTCAAGATCATTATGTTTTCCTGAAACACGAAGACATTTTTGCGTATCGGCTATTCTTTTACTTTTTGGCGTTCCGTTTCCTAAAAAATATTCTTTAAACTGGGCCATTCCCGAGTTATTGAACATAAGAGTTGGATCGTCCTTGAGAACGATTGGAGCAGAAGGAACAATTAAATGTCCGTTACTTTTAAAAAAGTCTAAAAATTGTTTACGTACGTCTTGTGATTTCATATTTTATTAATGTGCCAATTTGATAATGTGACAATTAGATGATTAAAAATAAAATACTTAATTCTTAATACAATAAATTATCTAATTGTCACATTATCTAATTATCTAATTGTTTTTTAATTCTTGAAAAAAAGCTGTGAACAACTGAAACATTTATTAAATTTGTTCGACAAACTATTTTACAAGCTGCAAAAATAGGGTATTTTAAAATATGGCGAAAGTAAAATATTATTACGACTCAGAAAATCTGGCTTATACGAAAATAAAAACCAGAAAGAGAATCAAAATCGGTTACGCATTACTGTTTTTGCTGGCTTCGGCGCTATTTGGATTTTTGGTTTTTGTACTCTTAATTAATACTCCGTATTTTGAGACTCCAAAAGATCGCTTACAAACACGTGAAATCGAAAATTTAAAATTAAAATATGCCATTTTGAATAGAAAAATGGATGAAATTGATGATGTCGCCGACGCGCTGGAAGAAAGAGATAACAATATCTACAGGGTTTATTTTAATAAAGCTGAAATTCCCGATTCTATCCGAAAATCAGGATTTAGAGATATTAACAGATACAAAGATTTAGAAGGTTATAACAATTCGCAATTGGTATTAAATACCACAAAGCGTGTTGATAAACTTTCAAAACAATTAGCCATTCAATCAAAATCATTAGACGAAATTTTGAAACTGGCGAGCGTAAAAGGAAATTTATTATTGGCAATTCCTGCCATTCAGCCAGTACGAAATGAAAATTTAAAACGTGTCGCGTCAGGTTTTGGATACAGGATTGATCCTTTCACGAAAGTGCGAAAAATGCACAACGGAATGGACTTTACTGCTCCTACAGGATCTCCCGTGTATGCAACGGGCGATGGTGTCGTGGCAAGAGCCGATGCTGCTGCTTCGGGATTTGGAAATCATGTGGTCATCAGGCATGGTTTTGGATATGAGAGTTTGTACGCACATTTGAGCAAATACAATTGCAGACCCGGGCAACATGTTAAAAGAGGTGATGTTATTGGTTATGTAGGCAGTACCGGAAGATCTGAAGGTCCGCATTGTCATTATGAAGTTCATAAAGATGGAAAAGTCGTGAATCCTTTAAATTTTTATTACGGAAATATATCGGCTGTTGAATATGTAGCAATTTCACAAATGGCAAACCAGGAAAATCAGTCATTAGATTAATACTATAAAAAGTAGTAATTTTGGAATAAATAAGAAAAATAAGAATCATGCACATTGAGCTTTCTAAAGATAAAAGATATTACAGCATTGGCGAAGTAGCCAAAGCTTTTAATGTCAATGCATCTTTGATACGTTTTTGGGATAGCGAATTTGATATTCTCAAACCTAAAAAGAATGCTAAAGGCAACAGAATGTTTACGCCGGAAGATATTACAAATCTTCAATTGATTTATCATTTGGTTAAAGAACGCGGTTTTACACTTGAAGGTGCCAAAACACATTTAAAAGAAGGACAAAAGAAAACATTAGATAAATTCGAAATAATACGTAAATTAGAGACCATAAAAACACAATTAACAGAAATTAAAAACGAATTGTAACAATAATATCAAAAACTAGAAATAAACTTAAATCAGAACAAATATGAAAAAATGGTTAATCCCCGTAATAATTATTGTAGCCCTTATCGCTATTATTGCTTTTTGGTCAATTGGAATTAAAAATACTGGTTTGCAAAAAAGTCAGGCAGTTAACAAAGAATGGGGAAATGTGAGTACAACTTACCAAAGAAGAAATGACCTTATTGGAAACCTGGTAAACACCGTAAAAGGAGCTGCTGATTTTGAAAAATCAACTTTAACTGCGGTTATTGAAGCACGTGCAAAAGCAACATCTGTAACAATTGATCCTAGTAATGTAACCCCTGAACAATTAGCACAATTTAATCAGGCGCAAAGTGGTGTATCATCATCTTTATCAAGATTATTAGTTTCTGTTGAACAATATCCTACTTTAAAAGCCAACGAGAATTTCTTAAAATTACAAGACGAATTGGCAAGTACTGAAAACCAAATTTTAACTGCAAGAACTCGTTTTAACGAAGCCGTACAAGATTACAACGGATATATTCTTGCAATTCCGAACAAATGGTTCTTGGATTACAAAGAAAAACCATACTTTGAAGCTGTTGCAGGAGCAGATAAACCAGTTGAAGTAAAATTCTAAAAAAATAATATTTTTGATCCATGATTTTAGATTTCAGGTTTAGCCCGCAATCTAAAATCTGAAATCTAATATCTAAAATAACTCGAATGTCAAAAGTAGAAGATTTTTTAACCAAGGAAGAAGAACTAACAATTGTTGAAGCAATTCGCGTGGCCGAAAAAAACACTTCTGGCGAAATTAGAGTACATATAGAAAAAACAACTTCTAAAGTTCCTTTTGAAAGGGCTTTAGAAGTTTTTCATGAATTAAAAATGAATGAAACCCAACTTCAAAACGGTGTTTTATTTTACTTTGCCGTCGAAGATAAAAGCTTTGCTATTTGCGGAGACAAAGGCATAAATGATGTTGTAGCATCAGATTTTTGGGATTGTACCAAAGACAAAATGGTAGAACAATTTAAATCAGGAAACTTTAAACAAGGAATTGTCGACGGTATTTTGAATGCCGGAGAACAATTAAAAAAGAACTTTCCGTGGTCTGAAGGTGACACTAACGAATTATCAAACGAAATTTCAAAAGGATAAATGATGAAAATTTCCACAAACAAAATATCAAATTCCAACGGAATTTTTCAGTTTACTCTTTTGTTTATCGCTTTTTTTACCTGCAATAGCATTTTTGCCCAGTTTACTATTCCGGAAAAACCTAGTTTACAGACTTCCGTTTATGACTATGCAAATATTTTAAGCGCTGGTGAAAAAGCACAGCTTGAAGAAAAACTAATTCGTTATTCAGATTCTACCACAACTCAAATTGTTGTTATTACAATTGAGAGTTTAAAAGGTGAAGATGTAAGCCAGCTGGCCACAAAATGGGGACAAACCTGGGGAATTGGCGGAACAAAACAAGATGATAATGGTGTTATTATTTTACTTGCCAAAAACGAGAAAAAGATTGCCATTAATCCCGGATACGGCGTTGAAGATCGTCTGACGGCCGGAATTGGAGGAACAATAATCAGAAATATAATCATTCCCGAATTTAAAGCAGGAAGTTTCTACAACGGTCTTGACAAAGGAACTGATGCCATAATCGATGTTTTTAAAGGAAAATTTAAAGGCGAACGCAAGCAAGCCAAAAAAGAAAAGGATTTCCCGATATTACCTTTAATCGTAATTGTTGTAATTGTTTTAATTTTGATTTCCCGAAATAAAAAAGGCGGTGGAGGAAACTCAGGTAACAATGGCGGAGGACCGAGCCTGATGGATGTAATTCTGTTAAGCAGTCTTGGCAGAAGCAGTGGCGGAGGATTTGGCGGTTTCGGCGGCGGATCATCCGGTGGTGGTTTTGGCGGTGGAGGCGGTGGCTTCGGTGGAGGTTTTGGCGGTGGCGGATTCTCTGGCGGAGGTTCTAGCGGAGGCTGGTAAAATTCTGGTATTCAATATCAGTTCTGCAGTCGCAGTTTTCAGTTATCAGTTTCAAAATTTACAATTCATAATCATAATTAATAATTTATAATTCATTAGATGTTATCACATAAAGCAAAATATGCCCTTAAAGCCTTACTTTATTTAGCAGAACAAGACGAAAATCACATTTCCAGAACTGTGGAAATCGCTGATGGTGCTAATATTCCTAAAAAGTTTTTAGAGCAAATTTTATTAGATCTAAAAAGAGGACGTTTTGTGAGCAGTAAGCAGGGAAAATTTGGCGGATATTATTTGATAAAATCTAAAAATGATATTACTCTGGCAGAAATTCATCGTTTATTTGACGGTGCAATCGCACTTTTGCCTTGTGCTTCTTTAAATTTTTACGAACCATGTTCTGATTGCAAAACTGAGTCAGAATGCAGCCTACATCAGGGATTGGTTCTTATTAGAGACAAAACTTTGAAAGCTATGGAAGGTATCACTATCGCTTCATTGGTAAAGAAATAAAAAAATATTTTCTAATTCCTAGTAAATCGATAGAATTAATATTTATATTTGCAAAAAGTAATCACCTAACCAATTACAAAATTTTAACTCATGAAAGTACATTTTACTCCATCAAGTGTAACAAATCTTTTGCAAAAAAACCAAGTCAAATTTTTCACAACCGTGAAAAGCAATTCATCATTAATGTGTATGTGTTGATTTAAAAAAAATTTATTTTAAATTCTACTAATCACATATACTTAATATAAAAATGAAAACTCTACATAAAATATCACTTACAAGCATCTTTTTACTTTTAGCCTTCACGACATCTTACGCACAAAATATTGAAGGTGTGGTTAACACAAACGAAAACATTCCGCTGGAAGCCGCTAATGTTGTTATAAAAGGAACAACTTCAAGCGCTACTACAGATCAAAACGGAAAATTTACCATAGACTCTAAAGGAAAACTTCCTGTTACACTTTTGGTTCAATATGTAGGTTACAAAACTACTGAAATAGAACTTACAGCTTTACCAACAACACCTTTACAATTAATTATTCACGAAGAAAATGAACTTATTGAAGTGGTTGTTTCTTCAAGAAGAAGAATTGAAAAAGTACAGGATGTGCCAATCGCAATTTCTGTTATTACAGGAAAACAAGCAGAACAAACCGGAGCTTTTAACGTAAATCGTATTAAAGAATTAGTTCCTTCTGTTCAATTATATTCTTCAAACCCAAGAAATACCGGAATTAACATTCGTAGTCTTGGTTCTCCTTTCGGACTTACAAATGACGGAATTGATCCGGGCGTTGGTTTTTATGTAGACGGTGTTTATTATGCACGTCCGGCAGCAACAACGCTTGATTTTATCGATGTAGAACAAATTGAAGTTTTACGCGGACCACAAGGTTCTTTATTTGGGAAAAATACGACTTCGGGTGCATTTAATATCACAACCCGTAAACCAAGTTTTACTTCTGGTGCTGATTTTGAAGTTAGCTACGGAAATTATTCTTTCCTGCAGGCTAAAGCTTCTGTTACTGGTGCTTTAGGTAAAAAAGTTGCAGGTAGATTATCATTCTCAGGTACACAACGTGATGGTTTAGTGGATAATGTTGCAACTGGAAGATCTACAAATACATTAAACAATCAAGGTATAAGAGGTCAATTACTTTGGACGCCAACTGTAAATACGAATATTATATTAGCTGCTGATATTACAACACAACGTCCTGACGGGTATGCTCAGGTTGTAGCTGGTGTTGCTCCAACTCAAAGAGCAGCTTATCGTCAATTTGATGCTATTATTAAAGATTTGAATTATCAGCTTCCAAGCCAAAATGCATTTGATCGCAAAATTGATCAGGATACACCATGGCGTTCGAATCAGGATATGGGAGGTCTTTCTTTAAATATCGACACAAAAATTGGAGGCGGAACTTTAACCTCTACAACTGCATGGAGATTCTGGAACTGGGATCCATCAAATGACAGGGATTTTACAGGTTTACAAGTGTTGGCTAAATCACAAAATCCAACAAGACAAACCCAAATTACCCAAGAGGTTCGTTACGCAGGACAATTAACATCTAAAATTAGTGGTGTTGCGGGAGTATTCTTCATTGATCAAACATCACAAACAGATGGTACTGAAGAATCTGGAAATGCACAATGGAGATTTGCTCAAAGTTCAACAAGTGCTTTATGGAAAACGCCGGGTCTTTTTGAAGGATACGGAATCAAAACTGATGCGAATATCAGAGCATCCAGTGCTGCAGTATTTGGTCAGATTGACTGGGCTATTACAGACTGGTTACATGTTTTACCAGGTTTACGATATAATTATGACAAAAAAGATGCTCATTATGCCCGTACAACTTATGGAGGTTTACAAACAACAGATCCTGCATTACTTGCTTTGAAAAAACAAGTATATTCTGATCAGGCATTTGATACGGCTATTGACAACACAGACTTTTCCGGAAATATTACAGTTACTGTAAAAGCAAGCGACAAAATCAATGCTTATGGAACTTATGCTAAAAGTTACAAACCTGTTGGTGTAAACGTTGCGGGACTTCCAACAAATGCTGCAGGAGATCCTTTGCTGGACTTAGCAGTAATTAAACCAGAAAAAGTAAATCATTATGAATTGGGTGTAAAAACATCTCCTTTCAAAAATTCTATCTTTAACTTAGCATTCTTTCAAACGGATATTAATGATTTCCAAACCAACGTTCAGGCAGCTGAGTTAGGTGTAAACCGTGGATATCTTGCTAATGCTGACAAAGTACGTGTACAAGGTGTTGAACTTGATGCAAGTTTTGTAGTGAGTCCAAATTTAACAATAAACGGAGCCGCAACTTATACAGATGGCAAATATGTGAAATTTACAAATGCGCCACTTCCATTAGAAGAAACAGGAGCTCCGGTATCATTTAAAGATGTTTCAGGATCTGCATTGCCTGGTGCTTCAAGATGGGCAGGATCTTTAGGCGGTGAACTTTCTGATAATGCAAAATTCTTCGGGAATTCAGGAAAAATTTTCGTAGCCGCTGATTCTTATGCACGTTCTGAATTTTCATCAAGTCCATCGGCTTCAAAATATTTAGTAGTTCAGGGATATGCGATTTTTAATGCGCGTTTAGGTTTCCGTGCTTCTCAGGGTTTGTCAGTACATTTCTGGGGTCGTAACCTTTTAAACAAAGATTATTATGAGCAATTATTGCCTGCCGGTGGAAACGCAGGACAATATGCCGGAGTACTTGGAGATCAAAGAACTTATGGCGTTACTTTAAAATATTCACTATAACATTTAGTTAATTTTAAATAAATTAAGCGAGATAGATTTTAAATCTATCTCGCTTTTTTGTATGTTTTTATTTTTGTGAAAATTGTGAATTGTGAAAATATGAGATCAATCTTTGTCCCTTTGAACCTCAGAACCTTTGTCCCTTCAAAAAAAACCTATTCCTCTCTCTGTCTTCTCTTTTTCCCTTTTTCTGCTCCGGCAAAATTTCCAATTTTATAACTTACAGAAAACATGATGTATCTTTTTAAAACAGTATTCTCTTCATCACGAATTGAGGTTGCCGAGATGGTTCTTGTAGCACTTTGATTCTGATTTAAAACATCATAAACCTTTACTTTTGCGTAGACTTTTTTATCAAAAAAACCATAAGATAAACTTGTGTTCCATAAATAAAAATCTTTTTTGAAATTGCTTGAAATATTAGAGTTGTATGTATATCCAAAATCATTTCCGAAAATTAAATTTTCTGGCCAGTATGTTGTTGTCTGCAAATTAATTCTGTGAACTACATTCGAACTTGGATTTCCTGCGCCCTCATATCTTGTATCATTATAGGATAAACTGTATGTTGGTGAAACTATTAAAATCTCCCCATACTCATAAGTGAAATTTATTTTTGGAGTTACAGCTACAGATTTTGCGGTATAAATTACTCCATTTGTAAAACCTTTATCAAAAGCATAACTGCTGTTTAATCCGAAACCGTATCTTAAAACATGGGCATCTCTTTTTAGGGATTGATTCCAGTTTCCGCCAATAGACGCTGTATATGTTCCCGAAATATTGGCATAAGTAGTCGTTCTTTTTCCGCTATCATCATAAATCGAAGTAGAAACCACATCATTGTTGTAATAATCTCCTTTTACATAAAAATTATATCCTGAACGGGTTCGGAAATCATAATTTTTAAAATTGAAATTAGCACTGCTTTTCTCGATTGGTTTCAAATTCGGATTCCCTATTACGGTGTTCAACGGATTACTCAAATCTAAAACCGGCATTAATTGCGTTGAAGAAGGAAGTGCGTTTGAATAATCGTATTTAAATGTCAAATTTTTTGAGCGGGAAAATTTATATCTAATTTGAAAATCTCCGTAAGGCAATGCATATTTTTTATTCAAATCTGTTGTCTGACCGAGATATAACGAATGATTATCAAAATCGATAATAGCAGTTCTGGAATTTAAGTTGATGGTAAATTTACTCTTTTGCAAAGTAAGCCCTACTTTCGGACTAATTGAGTTTTGTTTTGAAGTCGTATAATTACTCAACGCTGCGTTCAAATCAGTATAAGATTGTGTGGCTGGATCAAAGTTAAAGGTCTTTTCATCATTCATCGTACTTGCCCAGTCAAAATCTGACCCAAATCTTATTCTCAACGAATCTGTTACAGGTTCTGTATATTCAATATCTGCAGAATATGCGTCGTTACTGCTTGATTTTTTATTGTTTTGATTTCTTTCATCATTAGGTTTTGTGCTATCCTGATAAAAGATAGTTTCAGAAAGATTTAAACCGTCAGAATCACTATTTGTATTATTATTTGTGAATACAAAACTCAGATTACGCGATTTTTTCTTAAATGATTTATTGAAATTGATCGCATTGCTAAAACTGGTATTTTTACTTTCACCATAAGATTTTGAAGTACTTTTGTTTAAAGCGTCTCCATTTTCATCTTCAGAAAAACTAGACGAAGAAGACCTGCTGTTTGAGTGTCCCTCACTGATTTTTGGCGCCACAACAAGTCGCATCGTTGGGTCTATTTTATATTCAAGCTCAACATTTGCTTTATTTCCTGTGTTTTCATTTCTAGAAGTTGACTCAGCAGCAGTGTGTATATCTCCGTTAGGTAAAAAGCTAATCTGGTCTGATTTACTATCATTCTTATTCACTGAATTCGAAAAATTATAACTTCCCATCGCTGCTAATTTTTCGCTCCAGTCATCAGAGTAATTCAGTCCAATCAAATTAGATTGTGTAATTCCTTTTCCGCCGGAACCAGAACTGCCGCTTTTTGTGTTTCTTCCGCCTCCCATATTATCAAAAACCTCATCCTGAGCAAATCCCGTTGAGTTTATATTATTGGAAGAAGCCAAAACACTTATTTTCTGTTTATTATTGAAAAAATTCACAATTAAACTACTTTCATACCGATCATCAGATCCATATCCGCCGAGTATTTTTCCAAAATATCCTTTATTCTTCTTTTCATCAATTGTGATGTTGATACTGGAATAATCAGAGGTAGATTCTTGTTTGGATAATTCTTCTTTCTTTGTTTTATAATCAGAAACCTGAATTTTTTTAATAATTTCTGCAGGCAAATTCTTTAATGCAATTGCTCCGTCTTTATCAAAAAAAGTTTTTCCGTTTACCAAAAACTGCGTTACTTCCCTCCCGTTTACAGTTACCTTTCCGTCACTGTCAACATCAACTCCGGGCAATTGTTTCAGTAAAGTTTCGACATTCGAATCTGGACGAACTTTGTATGAAGAAGCATTAAACTCTAAAGTATCTTTTTTTATGGTAATTGGCGGCGCTTCACTTTTAATCACCACATTATCAAGTGCGTTTATACTTTCGAATAAATATAACTTTCCGAAATCTTTACTCTCTAAAAGTCCTTTTTGGTCTTCATAAAAAGTTTGATATCCTTCATAGCTTACTTTTAAAACAACGGGTTTATCGTATTTTTTAGTACTTAATCTAAAATTGCCATTTTTATCTGTAGTGGCATATTCAATAACAGTAGAATCTTTTACAGTTGTAAAATAAACTGTGGCAAGTTCTAAAGGCACTTGTGTATTTACATCGAGAACGGTTCCCTTGATAACAATATCATTCTGGGCATTTGCTGCAAAGCAAAATAAAAAAAACAGTGAAAAATAATAAAATTTGATCATAAATTGGTTAGTTAGAATAGTAAGACTAAAAAAATCTTAAAAGGTTTAATTGTATTTTTTACATTTATTCAAATAGCATGCCATTAAAAAAATTTGATCAAAAAAAAAATCCCCTTATTTGGGGACTTTTTATTTTATTTTTCTCTGATATAAATATCAATTGGAACTCCTGAAAAATCCCAATTTTCTCTAATTTTATTTTCCAGATAACGTTTGTAAGGTTCTTTAACATATTGTGGCATATTGGCAAAAAACACGAACTGAGGCGTTAAAGTTGGCAATTGCATGCAATATTTAATTTTTACATACTTTCCTTTAGTCGCTGGCGGCGGATATGCTTCAATAACCTTCAACATATATTCGTTGAATTTTGAAGTTGCAATTCTTTGTTTTCTGTTTTCAAAAACCTGAACCGTAGCTTCCAATGCTTTCAATAAACGTTGTTTCGTTAAAGCCGAAACGAACAAAATTGGCACATCAGTAAAAGGCATTAATTCTTTTTTGATTTTTTCTTCGTAATCACGGGTTGACATGGTATCTTTTTCAACCAAATCCCATTTGTTTACCAGGATTACAACACCTTTACGGTTTTTTTCAGCCAGCCAAAAAATACTTTGATCCTGACCTTCAAATCCACGGGTTGCATCGATAACCAAAATACAAATATCTGCATGCTCAATCGCACGAACAGAACGCATTACAGAGTAAAACTCTAAATCTTCCTTCACTTTAGCTTTACGACGAATTCCCGCGGTATCGACTAAGTTAAATTCAAAACCAAAACGGTCAAATTTTGTATCAATTGCATCACGAGTTGTTCCTGCAATATCCGTTACCATAAAACGTTCTTTACCAATTAATGCATTGATAAAGCTTGATTTTCCTGCATTCGGACGTCCTACAACAGCAAAACGAGGTAAAACTATTTCTTCCTGAACAGGCTCTGGTTTTTCCGGAAAAGCATCAATCAAAGCATCTAATAAATCTCCCGTTCCACTTCCTGAAATACTTGCAAACGTGAAATATTCTCCTAAACCAAGGTTATAAAACTCAAGCGCATCTTTCTCACGCATTGCGTTATCTACCTTATTTACAGCCAATAAAACTGGTTTTGTCACCTTACGCAATAAGCGCGCAACAACGTCATCCATTGGTGTAATTCCTTCTTCTACATCAACAACAAAAATAATAACATCAGCTTCATCGATAGCAAGCTCAACTTGTTTACGGATTTCACCTTCAAATACGTCATCAGATCCGCGAACGTATCCACCCGTATCAATTACAGAAAACTCTTTTCCGTTCCACTCGCTTTTACCGTAGTTTCTATCTCTGGTAACTCCAGAAACCGAATCTACAATAGCTTCTCTTCTTTGTATCAGCCTATTAAAAAGGGTTGATTTCCCTACATTAGGTCTTCCTACTATCGCAACAATGTTATTCATTTTTTTGAATTTTAGATTTTAGATTTCAGATTTTAGATTCTGCTTTTGACAAAATCATATTAAATTGTAAATCCAAAATGCTGTATTTTAATTTTTTGCAAAGGTAGTTAAAAAAGTGGCTAAGTCGCTAAGTTTCTAAGTACCTAAGTTTTTTATTATTTTTCCTGTTATTTTCAGGAGCTATTTCCAGCTGTCCACTATATCTTTTATGGCGAACCCCGCCACAAAAGGATGCCGTTCTCATCTGGGCTATGGCTTCAAGGTCATAAGAACTTTTTCGATTATCATTTCGCATTTCAAACCTGAAACCTGAAACAAATAAAACTTGAAACAAACAAACCCTATTGATTATAACCAAACCTTTTAAGCATATTCGCGTTGCTTCTCCAGTTTTTATTCACCTTTACAACAAGTTCAATGTGAATTTGTTTTCCGAAGAATTTTTCCAGATCAGCACGAGCTTCTGTACCTACTTTTTTAAGAGCTGCACCTTTATGTCCAATAATGATTCCTTTTTGAGTTTCACGTTCTACCATTATTATAGAACGGATTCTGATAATATTTTCATCCTCAAAAAATTCCTCCGTTACGATTTCAACCGCATACGGAATTTCTTTGCTGTAATTCAGTAAGATTTTCTCACGAATGGTTTCGTTTACGAAAAAACGTTCCGGTTTGTCCGTTAATTGATCTTTTGGGTAATATGCCGGAGATTCTGGTAATAATTCAATGATTCTCCCGAAAACTTCCGGTACATTAAAATTCTGTAAAGCCGAGATTGGGAAAATTTCAGCATTTGGTACTTTTGCTGTCCAAAAAGCTACTTGTTCCTCTAATTGTTCCTGATTTGAATTATCGATTTTATTCAACAATAACAAAACCGGAATTTTAGCGTGGATTATTTTATTAAAGAAAGCTTCGTCTTTTAAGTCCTGCTCTCCTATTTCGACCATGTAAACCAAAATATCAGCATCTTCAAAAGCCGATTTTACAAAGTTCATCATCGACTCCTGCATTTCATAAGCCGGTTTAATGATTCCGGGAGTATCCGATAATATAAGTTGAAAATCTTCGCCATTCACGATTCCAAGAATACGGTGACGCGTTGTTTGTGCTTTTGATGTAATGATCGATAATCTTTCTCCAACAAAGGCGTTCATCAATGTTGATTTTCCAACGTTTGGATTTCCGATGATATTTACAAAACCTGCTTTATGTGACATTTGTGAATTATTTATTTTGCAAAGGTAGTCATATCAACTCAATACAGAAAATAAAACATTTTTTAAAGTTTTCGTTGGATTTCTCAAAAAACGACGTATCTTTGCACCCGAAACATCGCGGGATAGAGCAGTAGGCAGCTCGTCGGGCTCATAACCCGAAGGTCACAGGTTCGAGTCCTGTTCCCGCTACTAAAAACAAAAAAGCTTCAGAGAAATCTGGAGCTTTTTTTGTTTTAGACTAAAAACGTAAAAGACAGGAGACTTACATCAGGTTTAATTTCATAACAACATCAAAAAAAATACGCAAAGTCAGACATATTTGCGCAGATCTTCATGAGACTCTTTTGAGGAAGCTAGGGTTTTAGTGATATTGAAGAGACATTTAGCAACGTTTATACCAACCATCTTATAAGAATACTATATATCTTTGAAAAAAATCAACAATTAAAAACCAAACATTCAGAATGAAACATTTTTTTTCAATTTTAGCACTATTTATTTTAATTAGCTGTTCAAGTCCTAATACAGAAGAAGTTCAAAACCCAAATCCAGAAACTCAAACCCCGACAATTCAGAGCATCTCGACTAATTCAACTAATATAGGCGATACTATTATAATTAACGGACAATACTTTAACCCAAATTCAACTTATACTATTACATTTAATGGTACTAATGGTCAAATTGCTCAAATTACTTCAACGACAATAAGTGTTATAGTTCCGGTTGGCACAACTTCTGGTCCACTTCAATTAACTGCAAATGGTGTAACAGTTAATGCAGGTTATATTTCTATAATTGGTCAAAATCGTCTGTTCGCATACAAACAACACGGGTACATTGTGGAATTAAATTCTGGTACAGGTATAGAAACCCAAACCCTGGTATATGGTACAGGATCTGATTATTTAAGTGAATTAAAATATTTTGCTCCAACAAATGAAATTATTGCACAAGGATTTGTTTTAAATAACAATGGAAGCAACACTTATAAACTTTTTAAAGTAAAACTTGCAGACAAAACTACAAAAGAAATGATTTATGCAGGTTATGACCAATTGATCGTAACAACAACAGGAAAATTATATGGGTACAAATTGTATGAAGGTATTATTGAATTAAATCCAAATACAGGTTCCGAAATTGGAAGCTTAATAAATACAGGAAGTGATCAACTTTATGGATTAATTTACAATCCTCAAACTAATGAAATAATGGGAGATAAAGGACTAATTGACAATAATGGAAACTACATCCATAAACTTTGCAAGATAAAACTTTCTGACAATTCAATAACTGAAAATATTTATTATGGTTATGACGAGTTAATTCCTGCAACTAATGGGAAATTATATGCCTTTAGAGCAACAAAAAGAATAGTTGAACTCAATCCCGCTACTGGTACAGAAATCAAAACTTTAATAAACATTAGTGAACTACATATAAGTAATCTCACTTATTATCCACAAACAAATCAAATAATTGGAAAGAAAATTATATATAATAATGGAATTGCTACATATAAACTTTTAAAATTAAATCTAAAAGATAATTCATTATCTGAAAATAACATTATTAAGGATGATTACGACTATTTTATTGTAACAAATTAAAAAGATCATTCCAGCAGCAGCTACTCTGCTCTACGAAGTATTCCTTTGAAGAATGTGTTTATGATGAACAAAAGCGGATATAACATCTGAAAAAACGGATATAAAAGGATATTTTTTTATCTTTGAAATTCAAAATTTTTAAGCCAAATGACTTTATCTTTGAGTTTTTAGAAAATTAATATTTATTATGGAACAGAAAATACATCAGGGAAGAAACGTAAAACGTTTTAGAGAAATGCTTGGAATCAAACAGGAAGCATTGGCTTTTGATCTGGGAAATGACTGGAATCAAAAGAAAATTTCTATGCTGGAGCAAAAAGATGTAATTGAAGATGACATACTTAATCAAATCTCAGAGGTATTAAATATTCCTGTTGAAGCTTTTAAGAATTTTGATGAAGAGCAAGCAATAAATATTATTTCGAATACTTTCCATGATACTCAAGGTTTGATAAATTATAGTCCAACTTTCAATAATAATCAAATCGATAAATTGATCCAACTTCACGAAGAAAAGATTGCATTGTATGAAAGGATGTTGAAGGAAAAAGATGAAATGATGGCAAGGCTTGAAAAATTAATCAGTAAATAATTTCGAAAGAAACTTTATAAAAGATATCATACAAAGCTTCAGAGAAATCTGGAGCTTTGTTATGTTTATATTAAGTAAAAGTCGGGAGACTTTTATCAGGTTTACAATTTCTAAGAAACAAAAAAAATACGCAAAGTCAGAGACATTTGCCTCTTTCAAAGGACACTTCGCAGAGCGGGGAAATAAAATTTAAGATCAACCAAAAACTCGTTGAAAAACTATTTATTACAATTAAACGAATTTTGATTCTCCTTTGCTATTTAACCAATCTTAATAAGCAAACTAAATCATTTATCGTGTTTTTTTAACTCTTCACTTATTATATCAATCACATCTTGATTTTTTTCAAGTGTCATAAGATGTATATAGTGATTACCAACATTAAGATCAGTAATAACTACAGGTTTATTGATATATTTTTTATCTGCATTTGCCTTGTTAAACATCGAACTAAATAGTTGGCTTCTGTATTCTTGATGGCTCAAATCTGATCTTTTCGCTGATTTAAGAATCATCTTATCACTACAAACACTATAATAGACTGCATCAACCAAATCAGCATTTGATCTTATCAAGGTAACTAATTCTAATAAGGTAGTTGAAGTTTGAATAATCTCAACATTATCTTCTGTAAATATTATTACCTCAATAATAGGTATTAATATTGTTACTCCTGCCGGAATCATTCCTGGAGTATATTTAAATCTTATAATGTAATTTGAACCGTTTTTTGCAGTGTAGGGATAGGAAATTGTTTCTTGGCTCATTTATTTTTTTTAGGAAAGAGCTTATTCCAATTTCTTTTAATCTCTTCTTGTTCTGCTTCTTTTTCCTCCTGTAGTTTACGCACCAACGCCAATAACCCCTTAGAAGGCTTTTCGATTAATAGTACGTCTTGAGTTTTCATTTTTAATAAATTTAATTAAACAGTATTGTTATCTAATTATACTACAAATGTAGCAAATTATTTAATAGACATTACAAAAGTTTCAAAATACAACTTTTTTTCACACCATACAAACTACTGATTATCAAATAACGCGCCATTTAATAAACTTATATACTATTTTAATGTAGCGATATAATCAAAAAACACCAAAACATTCTAGATACAAAACCTGCAGAAGTTAAAGATTTAAATGTTCACCCGCTCTGCGAAGTGTTCTTGTTCACGCTGCGTAAATGTCTCCGACTTTGCGCCATCGCAAACAAATATAATTTAAAAATAGAAACCTCATAAAGTCTCTGACTTTAAAACTAATTTTCTTCGAATGTAAATTGAGATTCCTTAAATGCTATAAATTCAAAACAATATTGACAACTTTTCCAAAAATGCAATAAAAAAGTCAAAAGAATATTCTTTCAAAAAAAATAATTTTCAATTTATTTAAAGTTGTGATTTTAATAAAAGAAGAAAAAAAATCCTTTTTCATACAAAAACAAGCAATTATTAATCAATCAAATAGATCTTAATTAACCTGTTTTTATTTCGGATTGATTATTTATAAACAGGATATTTTCTGAATAAGTAAAGGCCATTTTAAAAAAATCTTTTTGTGTATTTTAAAATTAATTGCATTTTTGCACCCGCATAGAAAAACAGGCCCGTTCGTCTATCGGTTAGGACGCATGGTTTTCATCCATGTAAGAGCGGTTCGATTCCGCTACGGGCTACTACCACAAAGCTTCAGAGAAATCTGGAGCTTTTTTTGTTTCCTTTAAATTATGCGTGCGAAATCAGGAAATATTCACATAGCTTTTCATTAGATTCTTCGGAGAGCGGTAAAATATGGCTTTGCTTTAACAACAACATTTAAAACCCAATCACAAAAAAATGGGTATTTATACCTGTACATTACGGGTATAAATACCTGTATATTAAATATTTATAATCATTAAATTTGCTTTAAACTTAATAATCAACATTTAAATTTAATAGTATACTAATAATTTTAATTACGTTATTGTTTTGTAGCCTACGTATAAAATCGTAAAAAACTATTATAAATTCTGATGAAAGTTAGCTCAAGAATTATCTCTATCCTCTAAGAACAACTTTATCATTGTATGAAATTTTTCAGTAGCTAATTTAGAAAACGAAAGATAACAACTCATTATTGGGTGTTTGCGAAGTATCATATTTATATTTAAATCCAATTTTTTTAATTATGGATGTAAAAGATTTACTTAGTGTTGTTTGCGTAGGGATTTTTGCAGCAACAGGTATTATAACGCTATTAGGATTAATTAATAAAATCAATATTCAACCAAAATTTTTGAATAAACTTTTTATTGCCCTTATCCTTGAAATAGTAGCCATTTGTTTATATATCTTTAAAACGCAAATGACTGACAACTCTAATAAAGTTTGGTTGGTAACAGCAAAAGTTCGCTACTTAGACGAAAATAATGATACATTACCTACCTCAGAATATATTAAGGAAGTATTTGTACAACAATCCAATCCTCCGGTAATAATTGAAAAATGTGAAAGACGAGTTCAGTTCTATGCTGTAGGAACTGATAAAACAGGTAGAAATATAATATTAAATTTTACTGACACTAAAAATAGGTTTCCAGACGTTTCGTTTAATTTAAAACTTGATAAAACGAAAAAGGTCAATAATACTGATGGTGAAATAGATATTGGAACAATCTCTTTTAAAAAATCTACTCCTTACAAATATTCTAGCAGCCCCACTAATCCAAACCAAGGAATACCTGGAACTATACAACTTCAACCTGTAAATCAAAATACATCAAATAATAAAAACGACACTATTAAGTAACTCGCAAGTATAAATATGTCATTATGAAAAATGCAATTCGATTATTATTAATAATACTATTTTTAAGTATTAATTGTAGAGCACAAAATGCAGTAAATATAAGAGGTCAAGTTCAATATTACAATATTTCATATAATCAATATTATACTCTTCCAAATGCAATTGTAGATCTTTATGTCCCGACGCCATCTGGATACAGATTTTTAAGTCAAACAATAACAAATGGTTATGGATTATATTTTTTTTATCATCTTTTACCAGGTAATTATTTAATACAAATAAATCGTGCTAAAAATTATCAAATTCAGGTTTTTTATCCAAATTCTGACTTTCTTGACATTCCTATTTGTTTCTATTAAATAGATAATAAAACTATTTTCGTACTCCTAAATTTTCACCGCTATAACTAGCAAATTCTGCAAACATTATCAAATAAATTGTCAATTAATAAAATTTGATTCTACGAAAGATAAATCCTCACATCCCAAAAACTAAACTTTTCACATCCTTTCTTTATTAAATTTTACATGTTTCCACAGTTCCGAAATTCCTTTTTTTGCCAGACAAAACAAAGGCAAACTAAAAATACAACTAATTTATAATCAATATTTTACAGTAAAAAACCTCTAAAAAAAAGGGTCTTTTTCCCCTATTTGGTACACTTCTGTTTTTCTAACTTCGACAAATATTATACGCCCTCTTTTCTTTTACAAGTTTCAAGTAAAGTCTGGAGATTCTTCTTTTGTTTTTCAATCTGCGCCTTAGAGCTAATCTTTTTTAGCAAAATTTCACACCATATTATTATAAATGAGACGTCGTAAAAAAGCGAATAAATATAAAATGCACTAAAATTTAGCACAAGATGATTTTTGAAATAATTCAAATAATTACAGAACAAGTAAATAACTATCTCGACGAAATTGGGTTAGAGAAAACAGTTGTGCCTGAAAATGTTGCTTTTTTAGAGTCTCAAAACGAAACAGTATCTGGAAATTTAGATGATAGAGTGGCACTTACCTTAATTAACTTAGACGAAGAAGCAACTTTAAAAAACTTTCCCAATCATGCCATTGAAAACGCTAAAACAATTTATAAAAACAGTGTTATCAACTTAAATCTGTACTTGCTTTTTAGCGCTAATAGAACCGTATACATCAACTCACTTAATGATATTTCGAAAATTATTGCATTTTTTCAGGGCAAAAAACTATTTACACAAGCCAATACTATTTACAACAGAAGCAATGTTGCAATGACCAATATTGACAACTTCAAATTCTCGGTTGAACTTTACACGCCCACTTTTGAAGAGTTAAACTATATCTGGGGAACGTTGGGAGGCAAACAACTTCCATCTGCTTTATACAAAGTGAGCATGATACAAATTGAACGCAATGTTATTCAGGGCGAAGGACAACTTATCAGCAAAGTTAAAGGCGTAACAAAAACAAGCAAACAATCATGAGTTTTAGTCTTACATATGGATTGTTGTTTGAAGTGACACTTCTTCACAATTATTTTCTGAATAATGGCGAAGAAACTTTTCAAAGTATGTCAGCTTCCGCAAAAGAAAAAATACTGCAAAGTTTTAGTACAGATGCATTTACAACTATAACGCCCACTTTAGAAACCAATACAATACTTAGAAACTATAAAATGGTATTCAAAAAAACCAAAACAGGTTTTAGAATATACGTTAAAGTCAAAGAAACAGACGAAGCCGATCCATTTATAAAAATTCCTGCCGATTTAAACTTAAACTTTTTAATCGCCATCAATGATTATCAATTTGAGAATTATACCAATTTAGATTTTGCCTACAATCAGGTATTTCTATTCAGCAATGTTAAGTCTTTAAAGGAACCGGTAACATTTGAATACCTTCCAAAAATAAATGATAACAAATTAATTTCAAATGAATATTTAGTCTCCGAAGAAACCACTACAGATTTAATTTCCACACTTCAAACATCAGAAAAACAAGGCGTCTTTGGATTTATTTCACTAACCATGCGGGGCGATAACAATTCAGGAAATATCCTGACGATTCCCGGCAAAATGGTAAGTCCTAATTTTAAAATTCATTTTGACAATCGAAAAACGCTTTGGAAATACATTAACCGAAAAGCAGCAACCGAAATTGAAACCAACGCAACAAAACCATTAACACGTTTTGGTTTTGTTGAAATCGACCCACTTATCGATTTTACGCCGCCGGAACCGGTGAACAGCCATTACCCTAACCCATCTGTAAAATCAATAATAAAAATCAATGGTGATTATTATTCGGAAATATTTATTTAATAATTAAAAACAATTAATCATGGCAACAACTTACAAAACACCTGGGGTATATGTTGAGGAAATCGTAAAATTTCCTCCTTCCGTTGCCCAGGTAGAAACGGCGATTCCCGCTTTTATTGGCTATACTGAAAAAGCTACGAACAAGATTAATGGAGATTTGAAATTGAAACCAACAAGAATCACATCGCTCTTAGAGTACGAACGCTTTTTTGGCTTTGCAAAACCAGAAACAACAATTAGCGTTACAATTAATGATGTTTCAAGTGATAGTGGCGACACAAGATCTATTATTGTCGATCAGCCAACTGCAAAACAACCTTTTTTAATGTACTATTCAATGCAGTTATTTTTTGCAAATGGCGGTGGTCCGTGCTACATTGTTTCAGTTGGTCGTTATGGAAATGATTTGGATGAAGCAGATTCTCCGGTAACAACAATCAATAATAGTACTGCGCTGAATGCCGGATTATTAGAATTAGAAAAAATAGACGAACCAACCCTAATTCTGTTTCCGGATGCCACACAAGTATCTTCGATCACCACTACGGATTTCTACGGATTATACAACAACGCACTGGCGCAATGCAATAAACTTCAGGATCGTTTTACCCTGATTGATACTTTAAGTTACGACGAATCAAGTCCGACAGATACTAATATAGATGATTTAAGAGATAAAATCAGTTCTGAAAAAGATACCATTAAGCATGGAGCCGTTTATTATCCACACTTAGAAACCATATTGGATTATGCGTTTGACACTACTAAAATCACTATAAAACATTATTCTTATACCGCAAAAGCATACGATCAAATTGCTTCTGGATTGGTTCTTGTCGAAAATCCTACAACCGGAATTAATGCCGCAGTTACCAAATTGGTCGAAGAACCTGTTGCGGGCGATGTTGCGGGACAAATAAGCGATTTGTTTTTACAGATGTACAGTAATAATGCAACCGGTTTTGATCTGGGCGGAACTTTTGTGACAGACGCTGCCAAAAAAACAGCTTTCTTAAATAATCTGGATTCCTTACTTACGACTCTGGAAGAATTATCACTTTTGAGAAATTACTTAAACGAAGAAGCAAATGCCGCAATCAGCACAATATCTGATGAAAATATGGTTATTGCAGGCAATATCTCAAGTGCTTTGACGGCTTTTAATTTGAATTTTTCTTCAGCAAATAAAATCGACTCTGTATATAAAAATTTAAAAACATTAAAGAAAAAAATACAGAATGAGAACACAGCAGCCAAACTGCTTAAAATTATACAAACTGACGATGTTAGTTTTGATAAAGAATTAAAAAAACTGGTAAACTATGCACCCTTAAACGCTCAAACCGGAATTTCAGGACTTACAAATAGTTTTTCGGCTATTGCAACAAATCTGGACTCACTTTTAAATGCCATTAAATCAGTTAGTGGAAAAGATTTAAATAATGGAGAATTGAACGGAAGAAAATTAAGCTCTTTAGAAGGTATAGACAATGCGACTTACAATAAAATACTTACTGAAATTTACAATTTGCCAATAACACTTCCTCCAAGTTCTGCTGTTGCAGGCGTTTATGCCCGAGTTGACAAAGATCGAGGCGTATGGAAAGCGCCGGCAAATGTTAGTTTGAACTACGTAATAAAACCAACCGTTAAAATAACAAACACAATTCAGGACAACCTAAATGTTGATACAGTTGCAGGTAAATCTATTAACGCCATCAGAAGCTTTACCGGCAAAGGAACCTTGATTTGGGGATCAAGAACATTGGCCGGCAATGATAATGAATGGCGTTATGTACCCGTTCGACGCTTCTTTAATATGGCCGAAGAATCCATCAAAAAAGCAACTGAACAATTTGTATTTGAACCAAACGATGCCAATACCTGGATAAGAGTGAGAGCTATGATTGAGAATTTCTTAATTCTGCAATGGCGAGCCGGAGCATTGGCAGGAGCTAAACCTGAACAAGCTTTTTATGTTAGAATCGGGCTTGGACAAACCATGTCTGCTTTAGATATTCTGGAAGGCCGAATGATCGTCGAAATAGGACTTGCAGTAGTTCGTCCGGCGGAATTCATTATTCTGCGTTTCTCTCACAAAATGCAGGAATCTTAATTAATATCAACATTAAAAAAATATAGATCATGAGTTATCCGCTACCAAAGTTTCATTTCTCAGTTGACTGGGGTGGAACAAAAATAGGATTTACAGAAGTTTCAGGATTAGATGTAGAAACTGAAGTTATTGAATACCGTCAGGGAGCCAGTCCCGAATATACCAAAATCAAAATGCCCGGCATGCAAAAATTCTCCAATATTACAATGAAAAGAGGATCGTTTGCAAGCGATAACGAGTATTACAATTGGTGGAATACGGTAAAACTAAACACCATAGAAAGAAGAGATATTACCATAAAATTACTTAACGAAGAACACGAACCCGTGATTACCTGGAAAGTAAAAAATGCATGGCCTACAAAAGTACAGTCGACTGACTTAAAAGCCGATGGAAACGAAGTTGCTATCGAATCTATGGAGTTGGTTCACGAAGGTTTATCTATTCAAAATGATTAGTCATGGCTAACTATTATCCACCTGTCGGTTTTCACTTTTTAGTTGAATTTGAAGGTCTTGGCTCGCAGGAAAAAGACCATCAGTTTCAATCGGTTTCCGGCTTGTCTGTAGACATTGAAACCGAGGAGATGGCCGAAGGTGGTGAAAACAGATTCAAACACAAACTTCCGGTAAAGACAAAATATCCAAACCTGACTTTAAAAAGAGGAATTCTGATTGATTCTGTTGTTATTGACTGGTGCAGAGACGCCATCGAAAACTTTGCTTTTAAACCCGTAAACCTCACCATCAAATTGCTTAATGAAGAACATCAGCCTTTGATTTCATGGAATGTGGTTCACGCCTATCCTGTAAAATGGTCGGTTGAGGATTTTAATGCTCAGGAAAGTAAGCTCGTAGTCGAAGACTTTGAACTTACCTATAACTATTTCACCTTAATTAAAAGTTAGTTATGCCGATAGAAATAAAAGAGCTTCACATCAAAATAAATGTGAATGAAGGATCAAAACCAAGTCCTTCTCCAAGCGCTCCAAAAAGCAAAAGTGAAGATCCCGTAGCCGAATGTGTTGAACAGGTAATGAAAATTATGGAACGTAAAAAAGAACGTTAGTCATGGCTGGAGAATTAGAAAAACTTAAAGTTGTTGCGTATAGTGACCCGGAATTTAACAGTAAAATCGCCGATGGTGAATTTTCGACTTTGATGAATCCGGAAACATATACGTATCACTATAAAATTGAAAGCGATGAAACTCAGGCTTCCGGCACGAGTACGGTTTCGCCGAAGTTCAATAAAAAATTACCTGAAAATCTGGAACTCGATTTTGTTTTTGACCGATCCGGAGTTATCAATGGTTACCCAAGTTCTGACAACGGAATCATCGACGACATCGAGAAATTCAAAAAAGTTATTCTGGATTATAATGGTGATGAACACAAACCCAATTACCTTATTATTTCGTGGGGAACATTGCTTTTTAAAGGCTCATTGACCGAAATGGATGTAGAGTTTAAACTCTTCAAACCTGACGGAACTCCAATTAGAGCTGTTGCAAAAGCAAAATTTCAGGGTTTTGTTGAAGATAATTTAAGAGCGGCGAGAGAGAATAATAAATCGCCTGACTTAACGCATTACAGAATTGTAAAAGAAGGCGATACTTTGCCCTTGATGTCGTATCATATTTACGGCGATTCTAAATACTATCTCGAAGTCGCCAAAGCGAATAATATCATCAATTTCAGAAGATTAAAAACGGGTCAGCGAATATTTTTTCCACCCTTACAAAAACAATTATGAATAATAGCGGAGTCATACAAACCAGTAAAAGCGCCGATTTAGTAACGCATAAAATTTTAATTGAAGGCGAAGAATTATCCAAAACCTATCAGGTAAAAAGTCTTGTGGTGCAAAATGAAGTGAACCGGATTCCTATGGCTCAAATTATTCTAACGGATGGAGAAGCTTCTGAAAGGGATTTTAAACTAAGTAATGAAGATTTGCTCATTCCGGGAAAAAAAATCGAAATAACAGCCGGTTATCACAATGATGAAGAAACCATTTATAAAGGAATTATCATCAAACATTCCATAAAAATAAAAGGCAGCGCCTCTTTGTTAATTGTAGAATGTAAGGACGAAGCGGTGAAAATGACCATTGGCAGAAAAAGTAAATATTTTTATGAGGTAAAAGACAGCGAAGCATTTGAAGAAATTATTGGTGCATACGGATTAGAAAAGGATGTTGAAGCTACTAATTTCAGTCACAAAGAATTGGTGCAATATAATACTTCCGATTGGGATTTTATCGTTTCAAGAGCGCAGGCTAACGGGAAACTTTGTTTTGTCGAAAATGGTAAAATCACCATCAGCAAACCAAACGTAACTTCTTCGCCGGTTGAAACAGTAACTTTTGGAGCTTCATTACTTGATTTTGATGCCGAAATAGATGCAAGAAATCAATTTGCAAAAGTGTCTTCGTACAGTTGGGATTACACCAATCAGGAATTGGTAGAAATTGAAGCCAGTGATCCGGGTGTCAGTTTAAACGGTAATTTGTCTGCTTCTGATTTAGCCGAAATTATCGAGCATGAAAACCTTGAATTACGTCACGGCGGAACGATTACTGAAGTTGAACTTCAGGATTGGGCGGATGCAAAACTGCTTTTTCAACAATTATCAAAAATTCGCGGAAGAGTTAAATTTCAAGGAATTCCCGCCGTAAAACCAAACACCATTATTACGCTCGAAGGTGTTGGCGATCGCTTTAACGGAAATGCTTATATAACCGGAGTTTTTCATGAAATAGCAGAAGGAAACTGGACTATTGATGCTCAATTTGGCTTGAATCCGGAATGGTTTTCTGAAACATTTGACATTCATACACCAACAGGATCGGGAATTATTCCCGCCATAAAAGGGCTTCATGTTGGCATTGTTACGCAACTCGAATCAGATCCAAATGGTGAAGACCGGATTTTAGTAAAAATTCCAATTATTAATAATGAGGAACAAGGAATTTGGTGTCGCGTGGCTTCGCCTGATGCAGGAAATAATCGGGGTATTTTTTTCAGGCCAGAAATTGAAGACGAAGTACTTATTGGTTTCATCAATGAAGATCCAAATAATGCGATCGTTCTGGGAATGCTTCACAGCAGTGGAAAACCTGCTCCAATTGTGGCGTCTGACGATAATCATCAAAAAGGAATTGTAACCCGAAGCGAAATGAAAGTTTTGTTTGATGATGAAAAAAAATCCATCGGAATTGAAACTCCTGCCGGCAAAAAAATAACGCTCGATGAAGATCAGGGCGTCATTAAAATAGAAGATGAAAATTCGAATGTAATCACGATCGACAGCAGCGGAATAAAAATGGAAAGCGCTGGAAACATTGAATTAAAAGCAACCGGAGATGTTAAGATCGAAGGAACAAATGTTACGATAAGTGCCACCGCAATGTTCAAGGCAGAAGGAAGCGCAGGTGCAGAATTATCATCGAGCGCAGTGGCAATTGTAAAAGGAAGTGTCGTACAAATAAATTAAAATTATGGGAGCACCGGCCGCCAGAGTTTCAGATATGCACGTTTGCCCAATGGTAACCGGAACCGTTCCGCATGTGGGCGGTCCAATTTTACCCGGCGGTGCGCCAACCGTATTAATTGGCGGCGTTCCGGCTGCATGTTTAGGCGACATGATTACCTGTACCGGTCCGCCGGATACCATCGCCGCAGGCTCTGCAACGGTTTTAATTGGCGGTAAACCAGCGGCACGAATGGGCGATTCAACTGCACACGGAGGCACAATAGTAGCCGGATTAGCAACGGTTTTAATTGGTTGATTATGGAAACAAAACAAGATTTTTTAGGTATTGGATGGAGTTTTCCTCCTGAATTTAAAGAAAATACCAAAGCTGTAACAATGTTAACGGATGAAGAAGACATTAAAAGCAGTTTGGAAATTTTGCTTTCAACCAAGGTTGGAGAACGCATTATGCAGCCAAAATACGGCTGCAATATGGATGAACTTTTATTTAGTCCGTTGAACCAGACATTAAAAACATTTGTTTCCGAGCTCATTAAAACCGCCATTTTGTATCATGAACCACGAATTGACGTTGAAAAAATTGACATTACTAAAGGCGACGATTTGGGCGGCGTATTATTAGTGCTGATCGATTTTAAAGTGCGCGCTACCAATTCGAGAATAAATATGGTTTATCCATTTTACAAACAAGAAGGAACCAATCTATAAATTGTTGAAAGATGAGTAATTGTACTACTATAGTGAGTGTTTTAACTTCTAATGGCAGCGACCAAAAGCAGCGCTATATCAATGCGTTACAACCTGAAAACATTCGTCTTAATGATTTTGAATTAACAGATTGGGTTCTATTTGCCTACAATTTTTCTGAATATGTAAATTATTTTGAAACCTCGAATCCGGAAACTCCTTCAGGTGACTGGAAGGCTTTTTTTGATTTTTTTAAATGGACGGGCGAAAAACCATCCATAGAAAATCAATTGAAACTGGATCGTGTTAAAAACGAACTGATCGACCAAATTGAAAAAAATAAAAAGGAGTACGCCATTACACCGCATTTAACTTTGTTTCTTGCTTTTTTGATGTTGCTTGAAAACAGCAAAAAAAGATATAACGACCTTACCAAACGTCACCTCGATTTTTATTACAATCAGATATTAAAAATTGACAAATTGCCCGCAACGCCGGATAAAGTATATCTTATTTTTGAATTGGCAAAAAATGCCGCTCAGGAAAAAATCGACGCCAAAACAGGATTTGACGGTGGCAAAGATACTTCCGGAAAAACGAGAACTTATTATTCAAACAACGAATTGATTGCTAATAAAACAGTCGTTTCTTCCTTGAAAAATGTCTATAACGACGTAGCTTCAAAAAAAATAGTTGCCAGTCCGGTGGCGAATTCTTACGACGGTTTAGGAAAAGCTTTTCCAAATCAAGACAATTCACAATGGTGGCCTTTTGGGTATACCAACGACGCCAGTTTTCCAACTGAATTACCAAATGCGACTTTAGGATTTGCCGTTGCCTCTCCTATTCTGTCTTTAGCAGAAGGAAAACGCAGCATACAAATGAGTTTTACTTTTCAGAATAATATCACGAATGTAACTGCTGCTGCCATAAAAGAATGTTTAAGTCTTCAGTTAACTACAGCCAAAAAATGGTTTGACGTACCTGAAATTCCTTTATCAATAGCTATAAAACCAACCGAAACGTACAATACATCCGTAAACGGAAAGGTCATGAAAATTGCCTTTCAGCTTGATGAAAATGTAGACGCCATTACAGGTTATAATTCAAAAATATACGGTGAAGAATTTGCGACTGATTTACCTGTTGCAAAATTTAAACTGGATACCGCAAAGGCAAATGGATACGACATTTACAAATCATTAGCTCAAAACAAATTAGAAAGTATTACCATTAACATCGATGTTCAAAACATTCATAATGCACTTTTAGAAAACGATAATGGCATAATTAATCCTGTAAAACCATTTTTTCCTTTTTCGACACAACCCGTAAAAGGCTCCAGTTTTTACATCAAATACAAGGAAGCTTTTACCAAAAACTGGAGCAATATCAACGTTGATATTGTCTGGAAAAATACTCCGGCAGATTTTGTCGAACATTATAAAGCTTATAAAGAAGCTTCTTTTAAAACCATTAGTACAAACAAGTTTAGAGACAGTGTCATTAGCGGAACGACTTTTTTACCTGCGGGCGGAATCGTAACAACCAACGATTATTTTCAGTATAAATTATCGATTTTATCCAATAATGTCTGGCAGGATTTCGGTGCGGCAACAAAACTGTTTACAGGAACAAATCCGTTTAAGACCACTTTTAACATCAGCAATTCCAATTATATCACAGAGAAAAATGCCCAGTTAAAACTAACCTTAAATACTTCATTTCTGAACAATCTGTATTCTAAAACCTATGCTTTGGCATTGTCCAGTGAAAATAAAAATGTGGTAATTCCTAATGAACCGTACACGCCGTTGGTAGAAAGTCTGGTTTTGAATTATACCGCTTTTGAAACCACCAGATTTACAGCTATGGGATTGGAAACCCTAAAAAGTATTTACGATAAAAATGACGCAAAATTATTTCACATTCATCCATTTGGATATTCTGAAGAACATTCTTTTTTAAAGTCAAATCTGGCGTATGTGGAAGACAAAAATTCGTATTTGCTTCCCACATATTGCAAAGGCGGAGAATTATTTATTGGATTAGAAAACGTACAGGAATTGCAGCAAATTACCTTGCTTTTCCAGGTTTTAGAAGGAAGTGAAAATCCGTTGACGCCATCATTTTCGGGAAAACAGAAAATAGAATGGTCTGTTTTAGGACATAACGAATGGCGCAATCTCGATTATTCGGATATTTTACTGAATGAAACCGAGAACTTATTGCAATCGGGAATTTTGAAATTTAACTTGCCAAAAGAAGCAACTCAAAATAATACCAGACTTCCTAAAAATTATATTTGGCTTAAAGCCAAAATGCATAAAAAATACGATGTTGTCTGCAAAATAATTGGTATTCATTCGCAAGCTGTTTTGGCTGGTTTTCAAAACAATGCCAATGATTTATCACATCTCAAAACCGGATTGGAAGCCGAAACAATTTCGAAATTAATACAAAGATTAAGCAATGTAAAATCGGTTACGCAACCATACAACAGCTTTGATTATAAACCTCAGGAATCAAACGAAGATTACTACAGAAGAATCAGCGAACGCCTTCGCCATAAAAACCGCGCCATCACGATGTGGGATTATGAGCATATTATTCTTCAGGAATTTACCGGATTGTATAAGGTAAAATGTCTCAATCATACTTCGGAAACATCGTATCAATCTCCCGGAAATGTAACGCTTGTTGTTATTCCGGACACGGTAAACAAAAACGTATTCGACATTTACCAGCCACGTGTGAGCACAGCAATGCTTAATAAAGTTAAAAATTATATCGACAAACTGAATTCGCTGCACGTAAACACTTTTGTAATTAACCCTAATTATGAAGAAGTTACGGTTGATTTAAAAGTAAAATTCAGACCGGGTTATGATGAGAATTTCTATTTGCAGGAACTTAATGCTGATATCATCAAATTTTTATCGCCCTGGGCGCTCGACAAAAAAAGTCCGATCACGTTTGGAGTCAGCATTCACTCCAGTTTGCTTATTAATTACATCGAAAAATTGGGTTATGTTGATTATCTGCAAGATGTAAAACTGCTAAAAAATGGCGCTTTTTCAGATAAAGTTGCCGTTCCGTCGAATCCAAAATCGATTTTAGTTTCTGCAAAAAGTCATTTATTAAGCACCGACATCAAACAATGTACTGTTAAAACCATAGAACCAAAAGAAGAATGTCAACTGTAAACCAACATATCAGCATCCCAAAAAACGTCAGTTCTAATAATGACATGAGTTTTGATTTCCTTCGAAAAAAAGGAATCGAGTACATTGAATCATTGGGAAGTCAGTTTTGGACGGATTATAATACGCATGATCCCGGAATCACGATTCTGGAAGTGCTTTGTTATGCGATCACCGATTTGGGCATGCGTATCAATTTGCCTATCGAAGATTTATTAAGCAATAATGCGAACCCAATTGACGATCAGTTTTTTACGGCTTCTGAAATTTTACCAACGCAGGCTGTTACGGCTCTTGATTATAGAAAAATTTTAATTGATATTGACCCAAAAAGAATCAAAAACTGCTGGCTTCAACAAACAACCAAAAAATTGTATATCAATTGCAAGGAAGGGAAAATTTCACTTAAAAAAGAAGATTTTGCCGGCACGCTGGATACTTTTATTAAAGAATCTGAAATTAGAGGATATTATAATGTATTGGTTGATTTTGATGAAAATAACGCGGCTGAAAAAGATGTGCTTAAAACCAAAATAATTGAAAAATTTCATGAGAACAGAAATCTTTGCGAAGACATTTTAGCCGTTCAGGAAGTGCAAATTCATCCTATTGCCGTTTGCGCTTTAATTGAAATTGATCCCGAAGCCAATGAAGAATATGTGCATGCATTGATCACTTTAGAACTCGAAAAATATTTATCGCCAACCATCAAATATTATTCGTTGGCAGAAATGGTTGAAAAAGGGTATTCGAGCGATGAGATTTTTGAAGGTCCTTTTTTGGATAATGGTTTTATTGATGCTTCAGAATTAGAAAATTCGTCGTTAAAAACCGAAGTGCGCCTTTCTGATATTATGCAGATTATCATGAATATCGAAGGTGTTTCGGTCATAAAAGATATTTCGCTAAACAATTGCGAAGCCATAGAAACAGAAGGAAGTGTTTGGAATATTTGTATTCCGCCGAATAAAAAACCAAGTCTTTGTTATAAAAGTACGCTGAACTTTAGTAAAGGTGTTTTGCCTGTTACAGTCAATAAAGTTAAAGCCAAAAAATACTTAGAAGATTTAAAAGAAGATCTTGCTTATTCGCAGCAAAAAGCGGCTCAAAACAGGGAAATAAAAATACCTCAGGGCAAAATTGTAGAATCTGATTTTTACAGCAGCGTTGCTAATAATTTTCCTGAAAATTATGGGATTGGCGAAATTGGTCTTTCAGAAACGGCGAGCGTTGAACGAAAAGCCAAAGCAAAACAATTAAAAGGATATTTATTGTTTTTTGATCAGATTCTGGCGAGTTATTTTAAACATTTAAGCAACATTAAAGAATTGCTTTCGATCAATAATGATTTGCCAAATACGTATTTTACACAGGCAATTTCTGATATGGCAGGTTTTGACGAAATCGTAAATGAAAAATACCTCTCGTCTGGCGAAGAAAAACTGGACGAATTTTTATTTGGACATTTAGATGACGCCATTAAAAGACAAAACCAAATAAAAGATCATCTTATTGCACGTTTTGCAGAACGTTTTGCAGAATATGCTTTTTTGATGAAATCATTATATGGCGCTGCTTCTGAAGAAATTGTACTGCAAAACAAGTCTGATTTTTTAATGAATTACGATACAATAAGCGGTCAGCGAGGCAGTGGTTTTAATTATTTCAATCAGCCTGTTTCTAATTTGTGGAATACATTTAATGTAACGGGATTAGAAAACCGAATTGCGGGTTTGTTAGGAATTAAAGGCGATAAAAACCCTGTAACATCCAAAAGAGGAATCAAAAGAAAAAATATTTCCAGTTTATTTGTTCAGATTTATGATCCGAGTCCTTCCGAACTTCCCAATCATTTGAGATGGAGAATTAAAAACAGTGCCAATAAAATAATATTAACCGCAACCGAAGATTATGAAAATCAATCGACTGCCGTTAAGGAAATGTACTTTTCTATCCTGAAAATTTACGAAACAAGCGAGAAAGAAATTGAGCATGAATTTGAAATTCTCATTAAAAACAGAGATAACGGAATTGCTTTTAAAGATACTGTTATCAACACTTTTGAAGTAATTGAATCTGATACGCACAAATATTCATTTCATATTGTAAATCCGGAAGTTGTTGATTATAAAAATAATCCTGACAGAATTATTGCGCGTCAATACAAATTGTACAATACGTTGGAAGAAGTAAAAGCGGCAATGCTGGATTTGCTCATTTTCTTTAAGGAAGAATTTAGCGATGAAGGTGTTTTTTTGGTAGAACATATTCTTCTGGTTCCCAACCCAAACGAAGTCATTAACGAAAGTTATTATATGCCAATTTGCATCGACGATTGCTCAGAAGATTGTTGTATCCCTAATCCGTATTCGTTTAAAATTAGCGTGGTTTTACCCGGATATACGTATCGTTTTGCAGATGTTGATTTTAGAAATTTTGCCGAAAACGTAATCCGACAAGAAATTCCGTCTCATATTTTGGGTAAAATCTGCTGGATTGGCTACCGAAAAGATCATATCACAACTAAAGACAATGATTTGATGGATTTTGAAAGGGATTTTAAAAAATTTCTGACGGATAAAACGCAAAATAAACAAAACGCTTTACCAACATTTATTGGATCATTATCAAAATTAAATTCTATTTATCCTACGGGCACATTGTACAATTGTGTCGACGAAGAAGAAAATATTTCGGGTAAAATAGTTTTAGGAAGAACAAATTTAGGAACATTATAAAATATAAGGTCATGGCAACAAAACTTTCCACCATCACAGGGCATTATCATAGTTATGTAGAAGATCAGGTGTTAACGCACTTTCAGCTTAACGAAACTATTGATTATTTTGATGACCAAAATCGATTAAACAGAATATTTCTTTCCGGTACAGGGATTGTTTGTGGCTTTCAGGTTTCAACCAATGCTGATTATACTACCGTAACCATAACTCAGGGAACCGGAATTACTACTGACGGCGATTTGATTCGATTAAAAAAAGAAACCAACAAGCCATTGGCAACTGCTATTAAACAAAAATTATTCTCCGTTGATTTTTCAAAAATTGACTATAAATCCTACCGATTATTTGATAATGACAAAGGCAAATATCTTCCTTTTAAAGATATAAACAATGTGATGCTGCCAATGTGGGAGTTATTGCCTGAAAAACCAATTGGAACTCCGTTGGAAAGCGGCGAATCTTTGTTGGGCAGTTTTGTTAATTTAAAAGATCATGTTATTGTTCTGTATCTTGAAAACTATACTAAAGATGCTTCTTTGTGTGATGAAATCGATTGTTCGAATAAAGGTGGCGAAGAAATTTTTAATGTACGAGTATTGCTTGTGAGTCAGGCAAATGCAAATAGTATTATTGGTAAAAACGGTTTTGCCGAAAAAGACAGTCTTTACAACAAATATGATGTTTATGAAAAATACAGTTCGCTTGACGAATTGGGCGTAAAAAAAGTAATTCCAACATTTAATAGTACGGCAACAGCCAATCAAATCAAACAGCTTTTTAACACGGTTGTCAATGATGTTTCGTTTCAATCTGACTTGCTTGCCAATTTAGCTACCGTTCTTATACCTTTTGGTTATGTAACACAGCTTGCGGCTATTAACACGCGTATTAGTGCGTTGCTTAGCATTGACCCAAATAATATTCCGGCAGATATTCATTATCGATATGATTTATTAAAAGATGTTGTGGCGACTTACAAAGAACTGAAAGATCTTTTTATTCAGCTAAAAACAGAATGCAATCCGCCAATAAATTCATTTCCAAAACATTTGCTATTGGGAATTGTAGAAGATAAAAATCGCTTTAAAAATTACAGACATCAATTTTATAAAGCGCCTGTTTTAGATCAAAATAAAACGTTCAACAATTTTGATTCTTTAGTGCGAAGACTTAAAAGTATTTTAGATAATTATCAGGTAACTGCCAATAGCATTAAAATTACGCCATCTAAAACAATGGGTAAATTAGGTGCAAAATCGGTTCCTTATTACTACAATGTCGATGATACTTTATTGCATGCCTGGGATTTTGAAAAAAGCAGTCTTTATATTCATCAAACCAATTTTAGTTATCATACCACAAATCTGGTGAACAACGATTACATTAAATCGCCACTGGGTTATTGTACAGATGATTATGATTTTTATCGAATCGAAGGTTATCTAAACGACAGTGTAGATGATGTAAAAACGTTTTTAAACTCAAAAAGAATAGAATACGGATTGGATTTTGATTTTTACATTTTGGATATTGTTGAAAATGCAGCCGATTTAAAAATCCTATTCAACACCAATTATTCGTTTGAGCATAAAGCCGGCGTAAAAAAAGGAGGAACATTATTATTGTTGAAATCCGGAACCACATTTATAACTGATTTTGCGATTGACGACAAAATAAATCCGGACAGCGGTTTAGGCGCTTATACAATAACAGAATGTTTATATCCGTGGATTAGTTCTTTAAAATACATCAATAATTTATCCCGAAGCTTAAATGGATCACCAAGCAAAATCAAGGCAATGCCAACGCATTATGTACTTAATGTTCGTAGATACACGATTAATGGTGTCAATTTAATCAATGTTCCGGTTATTATTAGAATTCCTTTACATGATATACTTGTACGTCGTCTTCATGTGGTGATGGAAACACTGAACAAACAATTTCCAACAGGTCTTTTGTTTGATTTTATGGAGACACAAAAGAAACTCAAAATCATGAAATTAGATAAGGACAAATTCGAATTTGAAGTTCAGGATATTACTCAAAAATCCAGCAGTCCTGTATATAAATTTACCGAAACCGGAATTACAAAAAATGGCAGAGTATACAGTTCTTCAGGTATTACCTGCACGCTTATTAATGCGCACAACCCGAAAGTATATCAAAAAATTCACGGTACTTATGATCCTATTAATAAAGATGATGATGATTTTGGAAGATTTAATGACGATTGGGCAAAATGGGAAAATTTAAAAAGACGTTTGATTACTCATGAAGTCACTTCTAAATTCCAAAGATTTATAGACAAATTCGAATACTTTGAGCGTATTCCGAGTGTAGATCCTAAAAAATCTGTCGCACAGGAATTACGTGAAATTGCCAGAGCACTTACTGCTGCAGACCCAAGACTTACCGATATTTATGTTGGCGGTGACTGGACAAACGGAAACTGGGCAAACAGTACCATGTATAACTATTATGTTACGCAACTGAAAAACACCAATGATGCGGTAGTTTTATTCATGAACCTTAGAAGAAAACTACACAATGAAGATCATATCAGCAAATACATGATTCATATTAATAATACGGTACCTATAAATCCTGCTTTAATTTCCACAGTGATTGGTACTTATGCTTTAAAAGCAGATTTTTATTTTCAGAAACCGGCAAACGAAGGTGTTTTTGTGAAGATACTAGTGCAGTAAAATGAAAAAAGCTTCAGACCAAATAAAGCTAGCGGGTCTGAAGCTTAATGGGGCGCTTAACACTGAAGAACATGAAAGAAACGAGAAAAGATACGAAACGCATCACACGAAACAAACACAGACTACAACGAACATATGGCCCAGTATTCCTATTAAGGAGTAGTAAAGATAGACAAAAAAATTATAACACCAAAAAAAATGACTAAAAAAATACATAGTATTCAAAAAGTTTTTTTAGAGATAGAAACACCGTCTATGGCGATGGCTGATTCTATTAAAAACAACCTTGCTATGTTCCTGAAAAATGAGCTGTTTCCTCTTTTAGAAAAACAATTTAATAACATTGAAAACATTGAGGATCAGATAATTCAGATAGAAAAATTAGATTTTTCCATACAGTCAGATACCAAGAAAAATGACCTTTTCTTTTCTAATAGTGAAACGAAAAACGATATAAAAAACCAACTCGAAAAAGAGGTTCAGAAGACCATAAATGAGCTAAAAAAATCGGCTAAAAATGAGAGTCAAAATGCATCAGAATGGCAGGTTATTTCTTCAAAAGATAAAGAGATTAAAACGCTGCTTTATTTTATAGAAAACGGAAGCATGCCCTGGTGGATTATTAAAGAAGATGAAAAAGTGTTTTTTGAAAAAATTGATTTCAACACACTTCAAAATGAGACTTTCAGTATTCCGTTTCGCAGATTAATACATCAGAAAAAAGTTCGAAAACGAATCATTAATCAGTTTTCAAATAATGAAATTGCTCTTTTGAGTGCTGCTTTTCTGAGTTTTGAAGTGAATCAAAAAATAGTTGCAAAAAGTACATTATTAAAAATACTCGACAACCAATCGCATGTTTTTAAAGCATCATTTTGGCAAATGATTTTTGAAGTCTGGACGGATAAAAAATATTTTGGTCTTATCTCTTTTTACGACGAAAATCAAGCTGTTTTTGTATCAAAAAAAATGTCTTTTGATCTTTTTATTCAAAACATAAAAACATTTGCATTGCCTGATTTTACTGACAAAGAGCTTCAAAAAACAAAAGATAATTATTTGATTTCTAAAAAAGCAGAATCAATAGAAAAGACAGAATCAATAATAAAACCTACGGATTTAAAAATCAATAAAGAGATTATTTATTATGAAGAAAAGGAAACTTTAAAAGAAGAAGAAACTTCTTCAAACATAAATAAAGAAGAAAATACAACCGAATTAAAAGTCGAAATCAATTCTTCTGTAAAAGATACATTAATAAGTAAACCTGAAGAAAAAGAACCGCTTCATCCTGAAGAAAATACATCGAATTTGACAACCGAAAATCCTTCCGAAAAAGAGGAATCAATACTTAAACCGGAAGAAAAAGAACCGCTTTATACTGATGAAAATATATCGGAATTGAAAGTCGAAAATCTTTCTGTAAAAGAGGAATCTATAAGTAAAAATGAAGATGAAATCGAGGAAGAAAATATCGATTTTAAAACGTGTTATGTACAAAATGCAGGTTTGATAATTCTGCATCCATTTTTGAAAGAAATGTTAAAAAGCTGTGAGTTGATAGACGAAAAAAATGCTGTTTCTGATAAAGAATTAGCAGCGCATATTTTGCATTATGCGGCTACAAAAAGAGAAAATGATTATGAACACGCTATGCTTTTTGAGAAGTTTTTATGCGGAATTCCATTGCAGCAATCTATAAGGAGAGATATTAAAATTGACGATCGGCACAAACAGCACGTAGAAGAAATGTTAGAATCTGTTGTGGAGCATTGGTCGGCTTTAAAGAATACTTCTACGGGTGTTTTAAGGAGCGAATTTCTTCAGAGAGAAGGCAAATTAGACTTGACAGAATCGAATCCGAAAGTGACAATTGAACGAAAGACACAGGATCTTTTATTAGAAAAAATTCCGTGGAATATTAGCATTGTTAAGATTCCGTGGCTAGAAAAATTAATCTATTCTCAATGGTAAAAATATATAGTTATGAGAGCATTTGAACAACGAAAAAAAAATAGTCCGTCCGACAGCAGTTTTTTTGCGCCAAAAATTCAGAAGAAACTAAAAACCGGAACTCCCGGCGATCAATTTGAAGTTGAAGCTGACCGAGTTGCCGATAAAGTGGTGAATAATAATGCATCAGGAAGCGGGCTTCTGCAATCGAAAGAAGCATTGCAGCAAAAACCTATTTCAGAAACCATTACTTCTGTTCAGTCCAAAGACATGAAAGAAGAAGAACCTGTTCAAAAAAAATCTGATAAAGAGGAAGAAAAACCGGTTCAGAAGAAAGAAAAAGAGGAGGAAAAACCGGTTCAGAAAAAAGAAGATAAAAAGGAAGAAGAAAAGCCGGTTCAGGCAAAGTGTGCTGAGTGCGAAAAAGAAGAAAAGGCTCAGAAAAAAGAGGAAAAAGAAGAAGATAAAGCGGTTCAAAAGAAAGAACAAAATTCAGAATCTGAAGTTGAAAATAATAAACTCGAAGAAAAACTCGATAATTCTAAAGGAAACGGAGCCGGATTGGATAAAAAAACTAAAGGAGAAATGGAGTCCGGATTTGGAACCGATTTTAGCAATGTAAAAATTCATACGGACACAAATGCTGTGCAAATGAGTCAGGATTTGGGCGCTCAGGCTTTTACGAATGGTAACGATGTTTATTTTAACAAAGGAAAATACAATCCTGATTCAAGAGAAGGAAAGCATCTTTTGGCTCATGAATTAACGCATACGATTCAACAAACCGGAGCGAAACAAAAATCAGGAACAATACAGAAATCCCTTGAAAACCATCCTGAGGATTTGCAGGCAGAAGGACCTGATAATCCACAGTTTAAAGGAAATACAAATCTTGAAAAAGCAAATGATGACGAAATGCTCATCTCAACGGGACAAAAAGGTATAGCAGTCAGGGAATTGCAAAAAGGATTAATGGAAACGGGACAAAATTTAAACAATTTTGGCGCAGACGGAGATTTTGGAAGCGAAACACGAAATGCGGTAATCGACTTTCAAAACAAGAATGATCTGGCTACTGATGGCGTTGTTGGCCCTGAAACTATTGGCACTCTTGATAATAAACTAATAGAACAAAAAGGCGGCGGTCTTGATAATTGCTGTGGAGAAGCCTTTCAATTACCACAAAACGATAACGAGTTTAAAATAAATGATACAGTTCTTTCTCAGTCAACTTTCTGTTCAAAAGGGAATTTTAAAATAACCTCAACTGCAAAGTGGCTTAAACCTAATAAAGAACCGCATTATCTTCTTTCAATTACAGCAATACAAGGTGGAACTGTAAATGTACCTGACAGACGATTTGATGTTGGCAGGTCAGAAACGCAGTCATTTGCCGTAACATCAAAAGATTGTATCTTTTTTAAAGTCGAAATTAAGGTAATTAATCCGGGGAATAGTCCAACATTAAAAGGCAAATTCAGTGTAACCAATTAATTCATTAAATGTCAGCATTCAGTCAAAAATCAAAATCAAATCCTGCTACTCCATCTGCTTTTAGTGCAAGACGGGGTGAGGATTTTTTTGGCGTTCAGGCAAAGCTAAACATTGGTAAATCGAATGATAAATATGAAGTTGAAGCTGATAAAGCTGCAGATCAAATCATATCACAAAAACAAAAAAATACGTCTTCAGAATCTTTCTTTAATCCGTCGCCTGTTGTTCAAAAAAAATCAAATGAACCACAACAAAAGCAAAAAGAAACTGAAAATACGGTGCAGGAAAAATCAATAGCAGAATCTGTTACGCCTGTTGTTCAGTTAAAAACAGAGAAAGAAGAAACCGTTCAAAATAAAACTGAAACTGCTGTTCCTGAATCTCCAAAGGCAGTCGAAAAAGTGACAAGTCCGAAATCGCAAATTCAGCCAAAAAAAGCCGATGAAGAAATTCAGTCCAAAGAGGAAGACGAAATCCAGAGCAAAGAAGACGAAAAAGAACTCCAAATGAGTGCCAGTGCCGATGGAAATCCTAACGAAAATTCTAATCTTGAAAGCAATTTAAACAATAGTAAAGGCGGTGGTTCTGCTTTGTCAGGATCTGTAAAAAACGAAATGGAATCTGGTTTTGGAGCTGATTTTAGCAATGTAAAAATCCATAATGATTCGAATGCCGTTCAAATGAACAAAGAATTGGGTTCGCAGGCATTTGCTACGGGAAATGATATTTATTTTAATGAAGGCAAATACAACCCAAATTCAACTGCAGGAAAACATCTTTTAGCACATGAATTGACGCATACGGTTCAACAGGGAGCCAGTACGATTCAGCCAAAAATGATTCAGAAAACGGTAACTGCTCCGGCTTCGCCTCCAACTTCTGCACCAGCTTCTGCTTCGTCTACAGCAAGCAGTGGCGAAAGTATTTCGTTACAAACGGCAACATTTACGCCGCCGGAAGCCATTGCATCTCAAATTGAAGCAGCCGGAAGTCGAGGGACAGATGTAAATGTAACGTTTGGGCAATGGGCATCTGGTACTATCAAAATGAAAAAAAATACAGATGGTACGTACAACACAAAAGATAACAGACAAAGTATTAATCTCAATATTAGTTATTTAAGTTCGCTTTCAAGTCTAAATATTACTCCGGCTTTGGCGATTCAAATTCAAAATGATGCTATATCCGGATATGTTACGGTAAAAACAGGAGACAGACTTGTTGGAAATCCTGCCGGATTAATCAATGCTATCAGGGACAATAGTGAAGCTTTTGGCTGGGTTGGAATTGATGTTACAAGTGTTCCGAATGTTCAGAATAGTATCGAAGGTGGAAATCTAACCTTAACAGCAAACGGAATTCCTGTTAGATTAGGTGGTTTTGTAAACGCCTCTCTTGATTTTGGTATTCAGGGCGATGCTGTCACATTTAGAGCGAATGGAACTATTGAGGTTCCTAACTTAAATCCAACCCAAATTACAATTGAACGCAATACCGAAGGAAACATCACCGGAGAAATTGATCTGGCTGTAAATATCGCCAATTTTAACGGTGCTATTCATGCTGCTTTTTTAAACGGAACTTTCGACATTAGAGGAACTGTTGGTTATCAAACGGATAAAATAAGCGGTCAGGTAACATTATTGGTTACCGATGCAGCAACAGCCAGAAATGCCGCTTTAAGTCAGCTCGATCCTTCTCAAATTGACGAGAGTGCCAGAGAAACGAATGGAATTCCTGAGGCAAACAGCTCTCCAACGCCCGGACCAAGAGCTATGGCGGGCTGGGGTGAAGTCGATTTTAGTTTTACCGAATGGATGACGGGCAGAGCCATGGTTATTATCGATAATGAAGGTCATGTTACGATTCATGGAGAAATAACGCCGCCGGCAGAAGTCGAATTATTTGCTCAGCGCGATTATATTAGAGAGATTTTTACGGTCGAAGTTCGCACGATGTATGGCGTTCCTTTGGTTGGAAATGTTTTCTTATTTGCCAATATTGGATTAGAAGCTTTGGCTAAAATTGGTCCTGCAAAAATTTATAATATCAGGGCTGTCGGAACTTACTCTACTGATCCGGCAGTATTTAATGATTTTAGTCTTTCGGCCTCTTTTAATATGTCGATGTTTGCAGGATTGCGATTGCGTGCAGAAGGCGGTTTAGGCGTCGAGGTATTAGGTCACGACATAAAAGTGGGTGTTGGCGTTAATGCTCTTGCCGGAATTAGGGGTTATGTTGATGCCACGCCAACGATAGGTTACAGAGAAACTGCTTCGCCGGAAGCGGGAAGACAGGGAGAATTTTACATTCACGGTCACGCCGAAATGGCGGCACAGCCCTTTTTAGCACTGGGCGGTGATTTGTTTGTTGAATTAGACAGCCCGTGGTGGTCGCCTGCGCCAGATGATAAATGGACATGGCCTTTGGGCGAATTAGAATATCCTTTGCCGGGTGAATTTGGTATTGGCGCAGATGTAGATTATGTTTTAGGTTCAGACCAATTGCCTGAAATTGAATTTGCTCCTGTTGATTTCAATTCAGATAAGTTCATGACCGATTTGATGAATGACCACGTACCGCCTCCTCAGTCAACAGATGCGGAACATCCTGCCGAATTTCAGGAAGGTGCAACGGGCGGAGAAGGCAGTGAAACTCCACAGGTTACAGATTCTACCGGAAATCCAAATGCCGGAGAAACAGGAACACCTCCCGGTGCTGATGTTCCGCCGCATCCTCCTACTCCTGAGGTTTTACATCAATGGGGAACTGGTCTGGAAGCTTTACGTGCTTTAGCAACAGAATCTGAACATACACCATTAAACGAAGAACAAATTCATGCACAGCTGGATATTATAAAAAGACACAATCACTTTACCCGACTTACTGCAGCGCGAAGTGGGCAAAACTGGAATATTAATGCTGAAATGCCAAACATTAATAATCACAGTACCCCAATAACCGTCAAAGCTGCGCCTGTAACAGAAACCGCAGGAACTGATCCAAATGCAGAAATCCCTACCATTATCGGATTAGAACATGCTGTAAATGTCGATGGCGGTCATAATCTTAAAATTGAAGGTACAGTTGAACGTGTTGAAGTTAATGTGTACAGTGATGTGCAAACCTTAAATCAACTTTTAAACAACAAACGTCAAAAAATTCATGACGAAAGAGATTCAGATTCGCAATATGCAGTTAAATGGAGAGCAATTGAAAATCTATTCCGTGAAAAAAATGTGATGGGAACGAATATTGGCAGTTACAGACGGGCTGTAGATAATGCTTATGAGACTGGTCACGGCAACCCACCTATTAGGATTGCTTATGAAAGCATACGAACTAATTTGGCTAATATCGCTGCTGATTTGGTAATAATTGGAGTATTGGATGTGAGAGTTGAATTACCGGTGTCAAATGTAGAATTTGAAACAGACAGCAAAGGCAGAGCCTATATATTGAGAGCGGCACCTTTAACAAAAATTCCGGGCAACACAAGAGGATCTACTCCTACCGATGATCCGAGAGGATGGTCAAACATTCCGGTTTCGCTAAGAAGTAATACACAATGGGTAAGAGCACATCTTTTAAATCACAGATTACACGGACCCGGAACAGCCCAAAATTTATTCCCAGGTACAACCGATATGAATACAAGAGATATGGAAAGACAAATTGAACATTTTGCAAAAGAAGCTGTATGGGATCACAACGAAATACTATATTACAATGTGGATGTTTCTTACGGAAATACGGGCGCTTTTGAGGATATTCCGGATGTTGTGGCGATGAGTTATGGCCCTTATAATCCTACAACGAGAGAAAAAGGCCCTGCCACAAAATCAAAACGATTTACACAATTACCTCCTTCATCGGTTGTGCAAATAACAATAAACGGCTCCTCTTGGAGTGCGTTAAATGACAAAGCAATCAGAGATGGAGGAACGGACGGAGAGGGTCTGTCAGGATTTCTTGAAAGGCTGGTACGGGCCCGACCATCCGGCGGTTATCAAAACATCATTCAAATCAGAAATGCGGTATCGGCAGCATATGTAGATCAAAGAGCCTTTATGAGCGCATTTACAAAATTTAATAATCTGGTAAGTTCTAATACTTTACAATATGACTAATTATAAAGACTTGTTTTTATGGACTTTAATTGAGGAAATTGGCAATGCCTACACGCATGGAATTCTCATAAAAACACCCGTGACGGTGGCTTTACCACCTAAGAAATTAGATACAACACTAAATGTTGATGACTCAATTATGGAATTCTACAGCCAAACTTCCCGACTGGAATTGGCTTGGGAATTAACAGATACTCCTGAAAATACTGAACCTTTTCAGAAAAATGAATTTATAATTGAAAACTATCTCACGAAAGATTATTCATGGTCTTTTATGAAAGAATTGCTTAGCGGTTATATCAATATAACGGCATCAGATTCTGTTTTTAACAAGGAATATAACGACCAACAGGCATTTAAATATACCCTTGATAAACTCAACATAACGGATGATTTTTTTGCTTTTGATATTCAGAGTTCGGTTACTGCCTGCTTTAAGAAAACCGGCGATCATGTTTCTGATGAAATTTGGCTAATACATACTGATGCCGAGAAAGTCTATGATATGAAAATCAAACTCGAAGAATATTTAAATTTAGCGTATCAGGCAAAATGCTTTAAAAATTGGCAATTAGTTTACCTTTTTGGAAAAAAAGCTTCAGAATATGAACTTATGAAACGATTTATTCCTTTCATTTTCAAACACATTAAAACAGATTTATCTTCATTTAATATCGACACAGATGAAAAATCTTAAAGCATTACTCAAATATCAATTTGAAATTCAGATGGATAAAATTTTTGGCTCGGAAACCACAAGAATTGAACCTGTTTATGCAGCTGACAAAAATTCGTTTGTCGAGAATTTTATTATTGAAAATAAACTGCCTCAGGTTGAGATTTTATTATTGGGATTGGCTTTTATCCCGCATCTTCACCCGGAATTTCTGTCTTCTATGGTTTCAGATTATTTGCCAAATGGAGGCGAATTACCTGAATTTGGCGGTATAAAATCAAAGAATCACCGCGGAATTTTACCAACGGGCGAAACTGCTCAGTTTTTGATTGCGGGAAACGATCTTGAAAACCGAATTTCATTTTACAACTATCTGCATAATCAGTCTTTTCTTTATCAAAAGGGAATCATCAAAATAGAATCTGTACCAAATGGTGAACCTAAATTGAGCGGTTTACTTATTTTAGACGATGAATATGTTGAAAAATTCATTACAGGAAAAATTCTTAAACCGCAGCTTAGCAGTATTTTCCCCGCGCAATTAATCGAAACACAATTAGATTGGGATGATTTGGTACTTAATTCGAATACTTTAAATCAGATTAAAGAAATTGAAACCTGGCTTAAATTCAATGAGATTTTATTGCACGAATGGGATATGAAAGCCAAAATAAAACCCGGTTTCCGAGTGATGTTTTATGGCGCGCCGGGAACCGGAAAAACGCTTACGGCGTCACTTTTAGGAAAATATACAAAAAGAGACGTCTACCGAATTGATTTGTCTATGGTGATTTCGAAATATATTGGTGAAACCGAAAAAAATCTTTCTTCTCTTTTTGACAAAGCCGCTGATAAAGACTGGATTCTCTTTTTTGATGAAGCCGATGCCGTTTTCGGAAAAAGAACCAATGTTAGGGATGCGCATGATAAATATGCCAATCAGGAAGTTTCGTATTTACTGCAGCGTATCGAAAATCATCCCGGATTGGTTATTCTGGCTTCTAATTTTAAAACGAATATCGATACCGCTTTCACCCGAAGATTTCAGTCTATAATTGAGTTTGAAGTTCCTTCGCATCACGAGCGTTTACAGCTTTGGAAAAATAATCTGCCTAAAGGAATTAAAATTGCCGAGGATGTAAACCTGAATGAACTTTCAAAAAAATACGACATTACCGGAGCCAATATTGTAAACATCATTCAATATGCCTGCCTGCGTACATTAGAAGACGAAAAAACAAGCATCAACCTCAATCATCTGCTTCAGGGAATTAAAAAAGAATATGCAAAAGAAGGAAAAATGATGTGATTGAGAATTTGCTCCAATATGTTTAACTTAAAATTCTATATTAGCTAAAGAATTAAAATCGAAAAGCTTAGCCAAAAAAACCAAAATATCGATGACCAAAAAAACCATAATCTTAATTGGGTTTATTCTTTTAAAATTTGTTTTACAGTATGTTTTACTAAGTCCTGAATATGATTTACAGCGTGACGAATATTTACATCTCGATCAGGCGCATCATTTGGCATGGGGATATTTATCAGTTCCGCCGGTTACTTCGTGGTTTTCTTATTTAATATATTTACTGGGGAATTCTGTTTTCTGGGTCAAATTCTTTCCTGCTCTTTTTGGCGTTTTAACGCTGCTAATTGTCTGGAAAACGATTGAAATTCTTAAAGGAAATTTATATGCTTTAATTCTTGGTGCGGTTTGTATTGTATTTTCGTCATTATTGCGAATTAATATGCTTTATCAGCCCAACTCATTAGATGTTTTATGTTGGACGGCTTTTTATTATATTGTTATTCAATATGTAATAACGCAAGAAAAGAAATGGTTTTATATTGGCGCTATCGTTTTTGCCTTTGGTTTTTTAAACAAATACAATATTCTATTTCTGCTTATCGGCCTCTTCCCTGCTCTTTTGCTTTCTGACCAAAGGAAAATATTTGCCGAAAAAAAACTTTACTTTGCCTTGGTTCTAGGATTATTATTGATTCTGCCAAATCTATTATGGCAATACAACAATCAATTTCCAATTGTACACCACATGAAAGAATTGGCAAAAACGCAATTGGTAAATGTCGATCGATTGGGTTTTCTTAAAGAACAATTATTGTTTTTTATTGGTTCATTTTTGGTTATTATTTCAGCCTTGTATGCTTTAGTATTTTACAAGCCTTTTTCAAAATACAGATTCTTTTTTGCTACTATCGTTTTTACGCTTGCAGTCTTTTTATACTTTAAGGCAAAAGCCTATTATGCCATTGGTTTATATCCAATTTATATTGCTTTTGGATCTGTTTTTGTTGCCGAAATTTTAAAATCGGGTTGGAAACGTTATTTGCAGCCCGTATTTATAGCAATACCTTTATTATTTTTTGTTCCGATGTACAATTTGGCTTTTCCAAATAAAAGCCCGGAATCTATAGTAAAACATCCGGAAAAATATAAAAAACTAGGCATGCTTCGCTGGGAAGACGGAAAAGACCACAATTTACCTCAGGATTTTGCTGATATGCTGGGATGGAAAGAATTGGCGCGTAAAACAGATTCTGTTTATTCACTTCTGCCCAATCCTGAAAAAACATTGGTGCTTTGCGACAATTACGGACAAGCCGGCGCCATAAATTATTATACAAAAAAAGGAATCAAAGCAGTTTCTTTTAATGCCGATTATGTAAACTGGTTTAATCTTGATATACAATACAAAAACCTCATCAGAATTAAGGATTTTGAAGAAATAAGTGATGAAATTAAAGAAACAAGTCCCTATTTTGAAAGCTCTAAAATTACAGGAGAAATAACGAATAAAAATGCCCGCGAATACAAAACCACGATTTTTGTTTTTACCAATGCTAAAGTCAGTATCAACAAAAAATTAGAAGACGAAATTATAGAAGAGAAAAATTATAATAAATAATAATGATTGACTTTATCAATATCGAATATTTAAAAACAAAAAGGCTATAAAACCGAACCTGCTTTTGGCTTTTTATTAGGTTTAAAAGATAATCCATACCGTGAATTACTAAATTATAAAGCTGATTCTATATCTTAAATTTCTTTTTTTCACTCACAACAAACTGTATGTTAATAAGTTATTAAATTTTAGATTCGTCAAAAAAATATTTCCTGAATTTCTTTGGATAACCGTATTAACTGCTTATCTTTGCACTCGAAACATCGCGGGATAGAGCAGTAGGCAGCTCGTCGGGCTCATAACCCGAAGGTCACAGGTTCGAGTCCTGTTCCCGCTACTAAGTAAAGCTTCAGAGAAATCTGGAGCTTTTTTGTTTTCTTTATAGTTTCCTTTTCATTTGAACATTATAGAAACCAGATTGATTTCAGGATTATTTATTATCAATATTACTAGAATCCGCAATAAGCAACTCATTAATTTCGCTTAGCAATTCAAATTCATCCACAGGAAACAGCTGGAGTACAACTTCTAAAATAAGAGCCACATTTATAGCTGGACTTTTGATCGTTTTTGAAATTTGTTGAGATTCAGAATCCATCGCCACAATACATAATTTAAGCATGTTGGTAATAACACAACCAAGCTCTCCGTAATGTAATAATTTGATTTCGGCAGTATAATATTCTGTTTTATCACTTGGCGGCTTTAATGTATTTAGATATAGACTCATTAATTTTCTAAGATATTCTAAGTCTTTAATTTCTTTTGTTTCCATTGAACTTTTTTGAATTATTTTTCTTTTTATGATAATTCAAAGATTGCCCTGTTTTTATGAAAAGTGGTTATCTTATATGATAACCAAATAAAATAATTATTAATACCTTTTAATTTTCTACTTATAAAAGTATGCGATGCACTTCAAATAGAGTATATTAATTGTTTACAATTTCTAAGAAACAAAAAATTGCGCAAAGTCAGGACATTTTCGCAGCTTTTTATTAGAACTCTTCGGGGAGCGGGGAAAACTTTAAAATTTATGATAATATATTAAAAAAATAAATCCCCAAATATTGGGGATTTATTATCATAAATTCGATTTTAATTCTTCGAGTAATCTTTTTTGCTTTTGTACTTGATTTGGTTCTAATAATACATTTATTATTTCTTTTTCTTTTTTATAGTCCCAAAGAAAAACACCTAACCATCCTAATCCCCAAAAATCTATATTTCCTCCTTTTTCCTTAGAGTTAAATTCAATTTGGTTCAGGCTTCCGAAATCCCCGTCTTCATAATAACGGTGATTTATTTCATAATCCTTTAAAGTAGATTCTATAGCAGTTTTAAACCACAATAAGTCTTTATTTTTATCCATCTTATTTTACTTGTAAAATTGGAGTAAGTTTTTGTATAGTAGGCATCATTTGCCCCTCGCTCTACGAAGTGTTCCCCCGCTCTACGAAGTGTTCTTGTTCACGCTGTTCACGCTGCGCAAATGTCTCTGACTTTGCGCCATTTCAAACAAATATAATTGAAAAACAGAAACCTCATAAAGTCTCCTGACTTTAAAACTAATTTTCTTAGAATATTGTTTCCTGAATGTGAAATATCAAGGCAATATAGGAACTAAGCGTAAAAAGTCGGGAGACTTTATCAGGTTTACAATTTCTAAGAAACAAAAAAATGCGCAAAGTCAGAAACATTTGCGCATTTTTTTATTAGAACTCTTCGGGGAGCGGGGCTGGACGCTCATACTAACGCGTGAACAGAATGTTCATCACCTCTTTAATCATTATCAATTTTCTTCCATATTAGAGCTGACATTTCACCGTCATCAATTACCACTCTTATTTTGTTTTTATTTTTTATGCAAAAGATTAATTCTTGCTGATTATTTTTTGATAAAAGAGTCAGTAACGAATCGTTGACATGCCACATACCTTCTTCAATTTCTGTTTCACGAATAATATTTTTTTTCGCCAATTTTTTCGAACCGTAGGTTTGAAAGATTAACTTATAAGTATTATCCACATTTAGAGTTAAAATATTAACATTGTAAGTACTAAATTTTGGACTTTCTGTTTGCCCTTCAAATCTATATGAGGTTGTTTTTGTAATCTGAGCCTCAGTGAAATTTAAAAAAAATACAAAAAATATTACGATAAAGAATTTTATTTTTTTCATTATAATTTTATTTTATTTTTTCATTTCAATAAATAAATTGTTTGTACCTGGTTTGTTTACCATTTCCTTTACAGCTTTTCTTTGTTCACCTTGACTACTATATTGTAGTGTTTTACCAAAATAAATTCTATTATCGTAACCATCTCCATAATGTAGTCTTTCTGGCAAGTTTCTTTGTCTGCTAAACACATTAGAAATTTCTACAGCAGATCCCATGCTAAATCTACCTCCATCTGCTCCGGCCCCTGTTTTTGTTTTAAAATGACCAAAATATTCATGCTCAAATACCCGTGCCATATTAAATGCGCGATGATCTAATGCAGAACTATATCTAATATTTTTATCATCACCATTTGAATCAAATGAAGCGAGATCAATCTGTGTCCACCCAGCGGAATACACACCTAAGCTAACATTACCACTACCATCCCGACGCCTTCTATTATATCCAAACTCAATTCTACCATATTTATCGCTATCCGATCCGCCATTTGTATCTTTCAAAGCATCAGTAAGACTATTCGTTACATCCGCAGATTGAGACAATTCAGACTCTACAGATCCTACAAAATATAACATCTCAGTATCTGCGTTATAACCAATTTGGATGCCAAACTCTTCGTTAAACATTTTTTGAACTGCTTTTGGAATTTTCTTATTTCTATTTCCCTCAATATCATAAAATACTGCCCGAATACTATCTCCTTTTATTTCTCTAAAAAAAACAGGATTATTGGTAATATAACTATAAGGAGATACATCAGCGTAATTTTCTGTATACCTATCTATTTTATTAAACCTTCCAATTGCTGGATCATAATCTCGCCAACCATATGCGTATGTATTAAGACCTAGCTCATCTTGAAGTTCCTCACTTTGGAACTTATACCTCTGTGCGGTACTATTACCCGTAGTTATACTGTTAACATTATTATATCCTTTCTGTTTAAGACCAAACGGGTAATAGTTGTTCTCTTCCTGAATCGCCAGATTTTTATCATAACTCAAACGAACGTTTCCTAAATGGTCTTTGTACTGGTAAATATAATCAAAAGTTCCAGAATTATAGGCTACGTAACCTTCGGGTTGAGAGAAAAACTTCAATTGATTGCCTTCATAAATAAATCCTCCTGCGTAATCAGTAACAATTCCGTTTGCTGTTTTTTGTTGTTTTACTCCTGTGGCATCATATTCATAATTTATATTTTGCCCTGCTATTGTTACCTGTGTTGGTAAATTAAGGTAATTATAAGTTATATTAGTAATTCCTTTATTGGTGTCGGTTTTCATATTCCCGTTACCATCATAGGTATAATCTGTGGTTGTATCAGCTCCTGTTCCAATAAAATCATCCTTGAATCCGTAAGTATCATTGGCGCTGTCTGACACTATCTGTAGTTTATTTCCTCCATCATACGTATACACAAGATTATCCATAGTACCAAAATCAGATGGGTTGGTAATTAATGGAACTCCGCCCACAATTTCTCCTAATCTTACAAGATTAGTAATGTTCCCGTTTTTATCGTAATTCAAACTCTCATTAAATTTGTTTAAATTATCAACCGCATTAGTTAGCCTGTTTAGTTTATCATACGTATAGGTGTAATTTTTTAAACCGGTATCTTGATTGGCTGTTTTCCAAAAAGTTTGGCTGATGTTTCCGTTAAATAATTTTTTATTGATATCGGCAATCTCATTGTAATTAATTTGAAAAGCAAACAAATCATTTCCAATAGCACTGACATCATTAATATTTTTGAGCCATCCTCTAATATTATATTTAAAATCTACGGTCTGTAAACCCTGAGCGGTTTTTCCACCTACTTTTTTACTGGTCAATTGCCCTAATTCATCATAGGTATTGGCAACTATAATTTCAGGCGTAGTTGTTCCGTTAATGGCTTGTGTTTGTTTGGTCAGTCTTCCTGCGCCATCATAGGTAAAAGCATCTACTATAGTGGTTGTAATGCTATTTCTGGAATGTGTAGATGTTGTTTGTAAAACCTTACCAACAAAATCAAGTTCTGTTTTTACGCTGCTTGTTGTATTCAGGTAATCGTTTTTACTATAGCTATAAACCGGTCTTCCTTTATCGTCATAATAGTTCCAGTTGGTGATCCAATCTGGTTTTCCTAAAACACGTATTTTGCTTCCCGTTGCCAAACCCTTTGTATTTGTAATTGGTGCAGGAGGCGTAACCGGAATAGTATCAAAACCATAATCATCATAATAGTTGATGGTAAACAAATTGATGTTTGCATCGTTAGGAAAAGCATTGTTACTGTAATATACCGTTGTTCCGTTTATTGTGTTTACGCTTTGTCTGGTTTCAAAAACTGCTGCAGCTGCATCTACCAGAATCTGCATATCAGTTCGGGTTATTTTTTCTGCATTTGTATATTCTCCCGTATAAACAGGTCTGCTAAAGACATCGAATTTAGTAAACAGCCATTTTTTATTGATTCTTAAATTAGCATCCTGAGTAAGGATTGGTCTGTCGAGTTTATCATAAATGATATATTCCCAATCTTTACCCGGTAATTTTTTTTCTATAAGTCTGTTTCTTTGGTCGTATTTGTACTGATAACATAAATCATCTAAAACAGTTTCGCTATAGCTACCGATAACTGCAGAAAAAGTACTGCCTGTTTTTGCATGGAATCCTACTGCTAATGTAATAGAATTAGCCGCTTTTATGTGCAATGAATTTCCTGGCTCGATTACCGCTGTCGATATTGGGTTTGCATCAGTAGTGGTATTAGCATCAATTAGGTCTACTGCTTTTGGAGGAATGACAAAACTAAGGTTTCCAAAATCATCATAAACATAATACGTATTGTATTCTTCATTCGTTGTTCCTTTTTCTACAGTTCCGTAAGTTCTTTTTAAAACAACCTGTCCTTGTTTGTTTTTAAACTCTACTGTTGACCCATCTTTTTCACTAGGATCAGCACTTGTATTCTCATCATAGACAATATTTTTATATAGTTCATTACTATTATAATAACCCACATTTGTTAGTTCTGGAGTGTAGATACCATTTGATAAAACAAAATTCACCTCAAAATTTTTCACTTCATTATCTGCATTGGTTTGATAATCTAATTTGATTTCGTGACCATTGCCTAATTTCCAATCTTCACCCGGAGCAGCTTGTTTTAATATTCTGTTAAGTGGTGAAGCTTCAAATTTTTTCTCCGAATATGGATTTAGAGTATTTTCATATTTAGCCGTATTATAAACCTCATCTATGGCAAGGTTTATTAAAGTATTTCCTCTAAAGGCTCCACAATTAAATGTATCAGTATAGGGCAAATATTCTTTTATCTGCCTGCCAAACTCATCATATTCTATATGTTTTATGATATCTAATGCTGTTCCATCACTTTTAAAACCTGCTTTTATATCTATGGTTTGTATTGGTCTTCCGATACCGTCATAATAGGTTATAGATTCGTTTTTTTGATCAGATGCTAAACCAGATACACTAGTCGATCCAATTTTAGGAATAATCGTATGAACATAATTTTCATTACTGATACCGCAAAAACCATTAATTAATACATCAGCAGAAGGAGCAGACGTACATCCTGATGAATTCGTAATTGTGAATTTATATGGCTTTGCAGAAGCTGCTAATCCGTTTATTGTTGCAGTAGTTCCATGTCCGGAGATATTTCCCGGGTTAATTGTCCAGCTGTCATAAAATGGTAAACCTGATAAGACAACACTTCCTGTAGAAGATGCGCTAGGCTGAGTAACAGAACTAATTACGGGAGCGGCAGGAGTTACTATTTGTGTATTAATATCTACTTTCTCAGAAAGATATGATTCACTCAACCCTAAACTTGCTTTTATCATGTAACTGGTCGGACTGATATAATAATCATTTCCTCTTGCATTTTGTATGGTTACATTAGCTCCTGAAAAGGTAGCTCCTAAAGTAGGGAATGCTGTATAAGTATAGGCAGGGTTATAATTAGTAATAACAAAATGCCCTGTATTATTAGCACATGTGGGTTGTACAACCCCACTAATTGTTGGCGTAGGAAGCTGGCTTGATGGAGCTCCATTTATTACCACATTAGCCGAAGCGGGAGAAGTACAGCCTGAAGCATTTGTTACCGTAAAATTATACGTTGTTGAAGGATTCAAGCCTGTTATTATTCTGCTGGAACCTGCAAGCATGATATTTCCCGGGTTAATAATATATACACCGTCATTTGGTAAGTTCGACAGCTCAACACTTCCTGTTGTTACAGTTGATGTTGGCTGAGTAATTGTTCCCACAACCGGAGCAGTTGGAGTAAGACTGTATTGAACACTTGAAGCCTGGCCCCAATTTCCGTTTGCATTAGCACGCAAAAAATATTCTGTACCGCTGGTTAATGTTATTGTTGTATTTGAGTTACTGGTACTTGTTCCTGTACTGCTACTCTGCCAATACCAGGTAATGTTACTCAAGTTAGGATTACTTCTCTGTAAAACGACCTGACTACAATTGCTGCTTAATATTACTGGAGGCTCAGGAGTTGCGGGATTAGCTTGTACATTTACCGTAAATTCTGCATAAAACTGTTCAGATTCTCCATAACGATTGTATAAAACTTTTATTGTTTTTTGCCCCCAGGAATACCATTCTATTTGAACTTCCTTTTTATTGAAACTGTCCGGAGTTAATACATCACCGTCAGAAATCCATTCAAAATTATTATAATTGGAACCGACATTACCATCTGTATTAGAAAGATCCTGAAGAGTATAAATTTTTCTATCTCCATAATTAACGTTTACATCTCCTGATAAAGTTAGTTGTCCATTACCACTATTCTGGGCAAAAATTGGTATATTACATGCTAATGATAATATAATAATCAAAAATATTAAAAAACCGAAGTGACTGTATTTGTTTTTGCTATTCATCTTTCTTTGCTTAAGATTTTTATAAAAAATACTATTTCGAAAACATAGCATTTTACTATTATTGCGTTTTTGTTTTTTAAACTAATGTGTTATTTGAAAGCACAGTTATCATTTTTTATTGTTCTTTGTAATGATAATTATTCGAAGAAAGGATTTTGCTGTCTTTATCCTTCACTTGTTTCAAACGACCAAACGTATCATATTCATAATATGTAGTATATCCTCGAGGGTCTGTTATACTTGTAATTCCTATTAACGGATCATAAGTGTAAGTGGTTACTATAGCATCAGGAAAACCCTCTCTTAATAGCTGTAATTTGGTTATAAGATTAGCTTCGGTAAGCAAAGTAGTCTCACCAACACTAGCCAGTATTGCATTGTCTATAAGTGTTTGCTGGACTGTAGTAATACTATTGGGCAGACCTGTAGTATATGCGGCATTCTCGATCTTTGCTATTGGATATTGCTTATCATATCCCCATACATAGCAAGTAGTGATCTTTCCTTTTGATGTAATTTGTTTTGGATTGCCATAATCATCATAAAGATCATAGGTAATCTCAGGATTAGCATTGTAATGTAAATCTTTGCCTGATCCGTTAAAATTCGTAAATCCGGAATAAGGAACGGGAATACTTAATTCTGTCACATGATTTTGATCCGGTACAAAATTATCATCACTCTTTTTATAGGTAAGCAAAGAACTGCCTATTACCTTATCTCCTTTTAATGCGACTTTTTCAATTAATGGAGAAATAACATTGGCCTGTGTCATTTGGCTGTATACTCCTGCATTAATATTAAAAGGATATAAAAACTTTTGAGTCAAATTATCTCCTTTGGAAGTTGTTGTAATGCTTTCTTTTAAAAATGTTGGTTTATTGTTATCGTATTTATTTGTAGTGGTCTGAACGATACTTTTTCCATTATTAAAAAACACTTCTTCTCTTGTAGAACTTAGATTTTCTGCGCCAATAGTATATTTTTGGGTTTTATAGCCAAAAAACTCAGTAGGATGATCTTTTATGAGTTGTAATTCAGTTATTGCAGACCAGTGTGGAGTATCTCCGGAAGTTTTATACCCAACAACATTTTTAAACTTTAATATCGAAAGATCATAGATTTCATCTATTGTGTTTTCTTCATATAAATATTCCGTTTCTTTTACTTTGGAATAAATTTGATTGTCCTTTTTATACTCAATTTTTTTAGATAAGTGATTGCCTCTCCAAAAAGAAGAAGGATCAATGATATATCTTTGATGGCTAGAACTATTATAATCAAATTCATAATCAGAATTTAATGGGATGTTAATCGAATAATAATTTTCAATTTTACCTATATTATTGTCGATCTCACCACTGTATTCTGTTACTTTATCATAAGCTACAATGTTATATAAAAAAGCATAATAACTGCCTGGGAAAAAACCGCTCATGTAACGGCTTCTATAAGTTCCCTTAGAATAACCAATATTTGGATCAGTATCGTCATCAATAAGATACATTGTTCTTGTTTCTTCAAAAGAATTACGGATAGCGACATCAGGCGTAAGATAAGAAGGGATTCTACCTATACCATCTTCATTTTCACCATAGGTAAATTCTCTTTTTGTGGCTTTGCTGCCATATTTGCCTTCATTTATAATACTTTTAATTCTTAATCCTCCACATTGCCTGATTGTATTTGAATTATCTTTATATTGATTGCTTTCATAGTCAAAAGTTGTTGTTCCTCCTGTTGGATAAGTAATAGATTTAATCATCCCAACTTTCATGTCTTCCGCATTGCTGTACCTGTTGTTTCCGCTTCCTATTTCCTCCCGGAATATTACTTGATTTTCAGCACAACCTGGTTGGTTAAACAAAATATTTACAGTATCTTTCAATATTACATTTTCGACTTCAGATTGATAATAGCCCCAATAATCAGCCTTGTTGGCTAAATTTTGTACCGATGGCAATTTATCCAAATGATAATAATCAAAACTATATTTTTCTACTATATTATCAGTTGGATCCTTGATAATGACAGAATTTAAATATGATTGTTCATTATTCACTATATTAAACTCCGCCTTTTGTAATATTTTATTATCATTTAATATTTCAATTTTATTTAATTTTCCGTTACCAGGATATATAAAATTTATAACTAATTTATTGTATGTAATTTTGGTTAATTGATAAAAACTGTTATTATGGTACGGAACAGGATTATAATTTTTATTTAAATAGCCTGAACGCTCCCATAATATATCTTTTAATGCCACCATAAGAGCTCCATCAGCACTTACATTACATTGTCCCTCAAAATAATAATTGCCATTAGGATCATCCAGATCATCATTAATTGTTAGCGGTGTAAGTGGGCTATTTCCATCGGTAGTTGTCAAAATGTAATCAAACGTTATGACATCTTTTTTATTTGGAGAAGTTATAGAAGTTAACATCCATGAATTAGTGTATTTATTTTCTATATCAAATTCACAATATGTATACGAATCCCTTTTTCCAAAACTATAGACATATCCCTGATCATCAGTGATGTCAAACTTATAGAATTGGTTGTTGGAGTATGCAAATCCAACTTCAGGATTATTTAATTTATAGGGTTTATAAGGCATGAAGGATGCTGATTTTTCCCCATTATTATCTTTTAAAATAAATTTTCCGCTTTGTCCATTTGGCAAAGAAAAAGTGAAAATATCATATTCTGTATCTTCATATTTTCCCTGACTATTCCACGGATATCCATCCAGGTATCCTAAATTATCCCTAAAAACAACATTATTATTAGTATAACCTCTATCTGCCCCTCCTCCGTATAAGGTCATCCAATCAGGTGTGTACCATGTTGTAATTCCTTGTTTATGTGGTCTCTGTTCGTCTGGAATTCCTTTTACTTCCCGGCTAATAAAACCACTTGCATCTAAGGCCCATTTTAAGCCAAGTATTCCATTCTCTGCAGCATTGGCTTTAAGCCCTGACGGATGAAACATCAGTTTTATTGGTATTGTTTGATTTGCAAATTTTATATCATATATAGGAATGGTGATATCAACCAATCCTCTGGAAAGATCTACAGGATGATCAACAAATTGCTTTAAAAGATGTACTTGCGGAGATTTAAACTTTTCTTCCGTTGACGTATAAGGATTTGCAATTGTTTGCGAAAAGGTAGTTACTGGTAATAGTATCGTAAATAAAAATAAAATGTATTTGACCATGAATTCGAATTATTTATAAATGCTCTAATTAATGAAATATTAAATGTGTCAGTTTTGTATTAATCCAGTTTGCACATTTTTAGTCTTTTCTGTTTTGATTTCATTTTATGGTTTAGATTAAATTAGTAGTTGTTTTTTTATTGTTATTCTTTAATATCATTTTGAAAAATGATTTTGCGTTGTCATATTCTATGATTTTAATTGACTTCTTATCTAGTTTCTGTAATGATAATTATTTGAAGAAAGAATCTTACTTTCCTTATCCTTCACTTGTTTCAAGCGACCAAACACATCATATTCATAATATGTAGTATAGCCTCTAGGATCAGTTATACTTGTAATTCCTATTAAAGGGTCATAAGTATATGTACTTACCATAGCGATAGGAAAACCCTCTCTTAATAGCTGTAACTTGGTTATAAGATTAGCTTCTGTAAGCAAGGTAGTCTCACTAACTGTTGCAGATATTGCATTGTCTATAAGTGTTTGTTGGGTTGGAGTAATGCTATTTGGCAAACCTGCAGTATATGCTGCATTTTCTATCTTTGCTATTGGATATTTCTTATCATATCCCCATACATAACAAGTCGTTATTTTTCCTTTTGATGTAATTTGTTTTGGATTGCCATAATCATCATAAAGATCATAGGTAATCTCAGGATTAGCATTGTAATGCAAATCTTTGCCTGATCCGTTAAAATTCATAAATCCTGAATAAGGAACAGGAATACTTAATTCTGTCATAAGATTTTGATCCGGCACAAAATTATCATCACTCTTTTTATAGGTAAGTAAAGCACTGCCCGTTACCTTATCTCCTTTTAATGCAACCTTTTCAATCAATGGTGAAATAACATTGGCCTGTGTCATTTGACTGTATACCCCTGTATTAATATTAAAAGGATATAAAAACTTTTGCGTTAAATTCTCTCCTTTAGAACTCGTTGTGGTACTTTCTTTTAAAAATGTTGCCTTATTGTTATCGTATGTATTAGTAATGGTCTGAACGATACTTTTGCCATTCTTGAAAAATGACTCTTCTCTAACACTACTCAGGATTTCAGATCCAATCGTGTATTTCTGAGCTTTATAACCAAAAAATGATCCTGGATTATTTATAATTCGCTCCAATTCTTCAGTGGCTGTTCTTATAGATGGTTTTCCGTCTTTTAAATCATAACCAATAAAATCCTGGAACTTAAATATGGAAAGATCAACAAATTCATCTACTATTTTTGGCACATATGTATAATCGGTCTGTTTTACTCTGTAATAAAGTCTATTTTCTATTTTATATTCAATTTTTTTATAAATTTTATTACCGTACCAAAAATTAGAAGGATCAACAGCAATTTTGTCCTTTTGAAATTCAAAAAAGCGTGTATCAAATTCATAATCATTACGTACAGGACTATTAGTCTCATAATAATTTTCAATTTTACCAATATTATTACTACTGTCTCCATAGTATTCAGTTACCTTATCATAAGATACCAGATTGTATAAAAAAGTATAGAAGCTACCGGGAAAAAAACCTGTTATGTACCTTGTTCTATAACTTCCTTCTCCAAAATCATTAAACCAATATGGCATCCCACTACTATCCAAAAATATTCTGTTATCCTTAATGTAATAAGTAGTTTGTTTTTCTTCAAAAGCATTAAAGAGAATTCTATCAGGCTTAAGATATGGTGGAATTTTACCTATTCCATCTTCATTTTCACCATATGTAAATGTTCTTTTTTTAAGTTCCTTTCCATTCCTATCTTTATCAATGACACTTTTAATTCTTAATCCTCCACATTCTTTCGTTATATCATCATTCTTGTATCGATTGGCTTCGTAATCAAAAGTTGTTGTTCCGCCAGTTGGATAAGTAATAGATTTAATCATGCCAATTTTCATGTCTTCTCCATTACTATATCTGTTATTACCACTGCCAATTTCTCTTTGAAATATTTGAGACGTATTACCCATACAACTTGGAATCGTAAAAAAAATCTCTGCCGTGTCTTTTTGTATTACATTTTCAACCTGAGAATTGTAATACCCCCAATAATCGGCACGGTTGGATAATTTGTCTACAGAAGGAATTTTGTCAAAGTAATAATAATCAAAACTATATTTTTCTATTATTTCATTCGTCGATCCTTTGATGTTAACAGCATTTAAGTAACTTGGATTTGGACTTGAGCCTCCAATTGGATTTTCACTTAGATGTACATCAAATTCAGCCTTTCGTATTATTTTATTATCAGCAAATACTTTAATATTACTCAATATCAAAAGATTAACATCCCCAGTGTTTTCATTATAAGAAAAATCCACATTAAGATTATTATAAGTAATTTTACTCAAATAGCAGGTTTCATCTCTTATATAGGGATATACATTGTAATTTTCTACAAAATATCTTCGAGAATTATGTATTATGCTCTCTAATGCATTAAAAAGAGAAGAATTATATGTTGCCCCTGGGCAATTTTCCATATTGAAATAATTGACAAAATTATCCAGTTTATCATTAATTACTACAGGCACTAGTTCACTCTTTGTTATTATACTTGTCTTTAAATAATCAAAAGTTATAATATCTTTTTTATTTGGGGAAGTTATTGAAGTTAAATGCCAGGAATTAATATAATCGTAATTTGTAGTATACTCATAATAGGCTTTACCTGAATTACTGGTTCCGAAACAATAGATATACCCTTGATCATCAACGATTTCAAATTTAATATAAGCCAATTTATTATAAACACCATACTCAACCACAGGTTGACTGTTCAATTTATAAGCCTTATAAGGCATGAATGAGGCTGACTTTATTCCATTATCGTCCTTTAAGATAAATTTGCCACTTTGTCCATTTGGTAAAGAAAATGTAAAAATATCATATTCAGTATCTTCATATTTTCCCCGTTTCCCATTATAATCTGATCCTAAATAATTTCCTAAATCCGGCAGACCAAGTCCTTCAAAAATTGGGTTGTTATTAAAGTAACCTTTATCTCCCGCTCCCCCATACAAAGTCATCCAATCTGGAGTATACCATAAACCAGGAATGGTTTTATGAGGTCTTCGTTCATCCGGGTAACCTCTTACCTCTCGGCTAATAAACCCCCCTGCATTTAGAGCCCATTTTAGACCAAGCATTCCATTCTCAGTAACATCAGCTTTTAATCCAGAAGCATGAAACATTAGACTTACGGGTATAGTTTTATCGTCAAATTGAATGTCGTATATTGGGACACTAACATCAACTAATCCTCTTGAAAGGTCTACAGGATGATCAACAAATTCTTTTAAAAGATGGATTTGTGGAGATTTAAATCTTTCTTCTGTTGAAGTATAAGGATTTGCTATTGTTTGTGAAAAGATTGTTATGGGTAACAGTAGAGTAAATAAAAATAAAATGTACTTGGCCATGAATTTGAATTTATTTATTGATAAGAAACACGAATATTTCATGCTCGATATTATCGAACTGTTTTTGCTTAAAATGACAGCATTAATTTATTTATGATGCACACTTAGAGTTCATGTAAGTAGTATATCACTTTGATACATTTTAAATTCGTAATCTTTAGGAAGTAAAAAATTAAAATTTTCTAGTTGGAGTTGTGTATAACTAGCAAAGATGTCAATAAAAGACAAGTAGATTAATAGTAGTTTTTTATTCATTTTATTTTATTTTGTGATGGAGTATTACTAATAAACTGAAGACGAATTTTATTAATAATGTATTTTTTACACATAATTCTAATCAATGATATAATTTTATTTTTAATAACCAGATTTATACTAATATATATTTTTTGACATTTTATTAACAAATATAAATATTAACATGTAAAACCCTTGTAAATAAAATCACTATCCAATTTAATTTAAGCAATTTCAAACTAAATCAAATCAAAAAATTAATACTTAAATACCTATAAAAAAATAAAGTTGCTTTGTAAGCAGAAAATTTTATTTTTATGTTTACTCAAAATAAAATTTATTTTATCTAAAGAATTAAAATCAAAACTTAATCAATGCTATGGCAGACAAAAAATGAAGTCATTATTGCAAATGTGTGCTATGACAACATTAAAATATGATCCACAACTAAAGCAATATTACAATAAGAAAAAAATGGAAGGTAAAAACCCAATGTTGGTTTTAAATAATATTAGATGCAAACTTATTAGCAGAGTTTTCGCTGTTATTAACAGAGAAACTCCTTATATAAATACTTATAAATTTGCATCTTAATTTTTAATGATATTATTTGTTTTTTATCATGGACTGGCTTTAAAAGAGTTAAAAATTTAAAAAATAATTATAAACTCATGTAAGGTTATTACTATAGTGTGATTTGATTAGTAGAATTGTGCATTTGAAAAATTTAAACTAAAAGCAAAATGGATGCGGAAACAACCAAACATATAGTAAGAAAAATCACGAACTTTATTGTTTTAACATTTTTGCATGAAAACACATTCTAAGTAGTTTCTGACAATAAGTAAGGACTAGATATTATTCAGAAAAATAGGTTAAAAAAAACAGGTTTTTATAATCTTACCTTGTTTAAAAAACATATTTTTACCCGTTTTAATAATTGAACTTTATATGGGGAAACTTTACTTTTTATACTTACATTTTTTTTTAATCATTACTTCTTCGGTTTATAGTTTTAACCGAATTGAGAAAAGTTTCCCAATTATTAAAAACGCAACAGATGTAAGTTTACCGCCTACAGTAGATTTTAATTTTAACAATGACGGTTCATGTTCAGGTACTCCTATTACCTTTAATCCCGTTATAACAGGTACGGCGCCTTTTAAATATAGCTGGAATTTTGGTGACGGAACATCATCTACAAACAGTAATCCAAGTCATACTTTTACATCACTGGGATGCGGAACTCAAAGTTTTCCCGTAACACTTACCGTAACTGATGCAAACGGCGATGTAAGTGCTGTAACAAAAACAGTTTTGGTAAAACAAAAACCAGATTTAAAATTTATAAACGCTAATAATCCCGGAGCTGCAAAGCCTTTTGAAAGATGTGGCGATAACAATTCAAATCCTAAATACAGCATTAATGTCGATAATAATTCTGCTTCTGTTGCCTGTATTACTTCTTACAATATAGATTGGGGCGATGGTTCTTCAGAAATTAATGTGAGTTTTCCCAGAGCGCATGAGTACCAAAAACTGGGTTCTTTTAATATGGTTATTACAGGAATTGGAAACAGTACCTGCAACAACGCTATTACTTATGTAGTTAAAAATTCTAATAATCCAATCGGAGCCTTGATTGCCCCTGGAAATACGACGAATTTATGTGTTCCTGTAGACCCAATGCAATTTGCTATTGGTTCCTGGGCACTTAATCCTTCTGATACCAGATATGAGGTTAATTTTGGTGATGGTGCATTTGAAAGTTACACACAGGCACAATTAGAAAGTTCTGTTTATTATAATGCTGCAAACCCGCCCGCTTCTCAAAACTTTCCAATTCCACACAAATACACAAGAGCCAATTGTAATACAAATGGAAGTACTGTAAACTTAACGATAAGAACAAGTTGCGGTCAGACTGATCTTACAGCCGGACCTATAAAAATATTAGATGTACCGGTAATAAGTTATTATGTACCAGCTATTGCGTGCGTCAATTCAAGTGTATATTTCAGTAATTCAACCTATGCCGGTTATACAAATGACTGTAGTACGTTCAATGTTTATACCTGGGATTTTGGAGACGGAACAACCTCCAGAGAAGTTAGCCCATATCACTCCTATTCGGCACCCGGAACATATAAAGTTACCCTAAACGCTACAACACCATGTGGAGTTGGAATCACACCTCCTCCTCAATTTATTTGTGTTGAACCTGTATTACAGCCAAGTTTCACCTATGCAAATGCATGTGCTTCAGAAGGTGTTCAAATAACCAATACTACCGATACAAATTTAAGTTGCGGCGCTTCAAGCTACTATTGGGACGTTACTAATTATTATGAAGGATTCTGCGGAAAAGCAACTTCAGCACAATGGTATTTTACAAATGGAACAAATGCATACTCAAAAGATCCTGTTTTTATATTTATAAATCCGGGAACATACTACGTTCAGCTAAGAACAATTAATTCTTGCGGAATTTATAACTATACAACACAGACAATTCAGGTAAAAAAGAAACCCGTTATTTCCTTAAAACCAATCTCAGATTTTTGTAAATCGGCAACCATTTATCCTGTTGGAACCGTAGAAGAAACATGCTCTCCAAGCAATGAAATTACTTATGAATGGAGTTTCCCCGGTGGAACACCTGCAACTTCTACATCACTGAATCCGGGAGCAATTAACTATACAACAACCGGTAATTATGTCGCTTATTTCAGAGTTACTAACAGTTGTGGTACGACAGAAGTATCCAGACCTTTTTCTGTAGATATGGTTCTTTCTCCTGTTATTACAGCCAAAACAGCCAAAATTTGTAGCGGTAATTCTTTTCAGGTTACACCATTTAGTAACGGCACAGACAATGTACCGGCCGGAACTACTTATATATGGTCAACCCCTGTAGTTTCTCCTCCCGGAGCAATTAGTGGTGCAACTGCACAATCTAGTCCAAGAACAACCATTAGCCAGACATTAATAAACAATACTGCGAGTCCTGCAACGGTGACCTATACCGTATCTCCAATATCAAATGTATGTCCGGGACCGGATTTTACAATTACAGTAACCGTAGAACCAACAATAAAAGTAGCTCAAACTATAAAAAATGGCACTTGTTATGGTTCTAATGATGGATCTATCAGTTTAATAATTAGTGGCGGAACACCATTTACAACAGGAAAACCTTATATAATATCATGGACAAGCTCTAACGGATTTACAAGTTCAGATCAGGATATTTCTAATTTAAAACAAGGTCAGTATTATTTATCAATTACAGATAATGGAGGATGCCCTTTTAATACTTCTTACTATGTTTCTGAACCTGGAGAATTTAGAATCGCGAGTCAGGGTAAAAATGATATAACATGTTTTGGATTACACAATGGAACAATCAATACTTATGTAACAGGCGGAACACCTCCTTATAATTTTGTATGGACAAAAGACGGAGCTCCGTATAATGTGAACTCAGGTAATATATCTAATTTAGAAAAAGGAGTTTATCAGGTAACAATAACCGAAACTAACAATTGTAATGTATTAACAGGAACAAGTTTTACAATTATTGAACCGCCATTATTAGAAGTAAAATTGGCTGCTCCGGTTAATATTATTGACTGTTATGGATATAATACCGGCGAAATTACCGTGCTTGCATCGGGAGGAAGACCTGCTTATAATTACAGCTGGACAGGACCAAACGGATTTAGAAGTAATCTTCAAAATTTAAAAAATCTTTATGCAGGAACTTATAATTTAACCGTTACAGATAATTCCGGCTGTCCGGCTACATTATCCGTAACCATACTTCAAAATCCTGAAATTAAGTTAGATTATAGCGTAACCCATTTAACCTGTTATAATGTTAAAGACGGAGCCATAAAAATTAATGGTATTACAGGCGGAGTTCCTTTTGCAACGGGAGATCCGTATATTATAAAATGGAGCAACTTAGGAACCGGAATGGAACAGCCTAATTTGTCTGCAGGAATGTACACAATTACAATAACAGACGCATTAGGGTGTCCAAAACAATTCCCTATCACCGTTAATGATGCACCTGTTTTTCTGATAAATCCCGACTTTAAAGATATTTCATGTCACGGTGCAAATGATGCGCACATCCGATTAAATCTTGTTGGTGGTCAGGCACCCGTTAAATTAGAATGGAGTGATGGTTCTACCGCCGGAATTGAACGAAATAATCTGGGGGCAGGAACCTATAAAGTAAAAATTACCGATGCTAAATCGTGTGTAATAGAACAAGAATTTATTGTAGTTGATCCGCTTGAATTAGAAATAAGAGGCGATGTTTCGAACCCTCTTGATTGCGTTAAAGCAAATACCGGCGTTATAGATTTAGTGGTAACTGGTGGTACAGCTCCTTATACTTATGCTTGGTCGAATGGTGCCAAAACAGAAGATTTAAGTGAATTAACGCCCGACAACTATACTGTCACGGTAACAGATTCAAGAGGCTGTAAAAAATCAGACACTTTTAAAATTATCCGGTTTGAACAGCTTACCCCAACAATCGAAGTTTTAACCGATTTTAATTGCGATACGAAATTTGTAGATCAAACATTTGTTGGTCATGTTAAAGGAGGAATTCCGCCATATACATTAAAATGGTCAGACGGAACAGTTTCCGGCACAAACGGTGAGATAATGAAAACCGACAATAATGGATTAATCATCTTTACTGTTACCGATAGTTTTGGCTGTACTGCCGATGTTGGTCATAATGTTACAAAACCAGTTTTAGGCACACCTGATTTTTCCACCAGTTCTTATGGTAAAGATGTTTATGGTTTATATGCCATTTATGACCCTGTTTTGTTTACAAACTTAGCCACAGGCGATTTCACTCATGTATCCTGGGATTTTGGTGACGGTAATTTTTCAGATGACGAAAACCCAAAACACATTTATACACGAGAAGGAACTTATACAATTAAACAATTGGTTAGTTATCCTTTTGGCTGTCAATACAGTTACAGTAGTACATTAATTATTGAAAAGGGATACAAACTTGCAATGCCAAACGCTTTTACACCAAATAATGATGGATTCAATGATACATTTGCGCCCGTATTTCTTGGTTTAATCAACATTACCCTAGACGTTTATGACACCTGGGGAAGCGTTATATATTCTGAAACCGGCACCAATATTCACGGATGGAATGGAAAAGTAAAAGATCTCGATGCAGAAAATGGCAATTACTATTTTAAGCTTAGTGCAAAAACGTTCTACAACCATACCGTAACCGAAAAAGGAGCATTTACATTAATTAAATAAAAGCAACAGACTGAGAAATGAGATTAAAATTACTATTTATTATAATTATTACATGTTGTTTTTATTCTGAAACAAGAGCACAAGATCCTATTTTTACACAATATTTTTTAATTCCCGAAACACTAAATCCAGGTTTTTCCGGTTTTATGGAAACAACCTATACAGGAATTATACATCGTGAACAATGGCCGGATCTGGATCTGAAAGTAGATACTGATTATGCTTTTGTAAACACGTGGATCGAAAGTATTGACAGCGGAATTGGATTAAGTGTACTAAATCAAAGAGAAAATCTAACCAATTATAATTTTACACAAGTCAATGCCAATTACGCTTATAGAGTTCGAATAAATGATGATTGGTATTTTCGTCCGGCAATTGAAGCAGGTTTTGGACTAAAGTCTTTTGCTTTTCAGAATTTGCTGTTAGAAGATCAGATTAATATAAATACAGGACAGAATAACCCAAACACAAACGATCCGTTTTTAAAAAATGCGAATGACAAAATCACTTTTTTTGATATGTCTGCCGGAATGGTTTTTAATACCGATGATCTTTGGATTGGTCTTTCGATGAAACATTTAAATAAACCAAATATCGCCCTGAGCAATAACGGAAACACACCTTTAAATACCTTTTTCTCGTTAAGTGCAGGATATGAATTTTTGGTTGCCAAATATATCGACGTGCTGTTTTTACCATACGAAACTAAAATGTTTGTCACTTCAAATTACATGCAGCAAGGCCAATACAACAGGCTGGATCTTGGAGCTTCTATCCTGTTCGATAAAATGTTTTTTGGCGCTACAGCGGTTACAAATCCAGCTAAAAATGGAATTGGCGGTAATCTTCTTACCTCAGTAAACCTTTTTACAGGATTACAATATGAACATTTAAAACTAGGATTTTCATATGATATAAACACCTCAAATATTGGAAAAACAGGCGGTGTTTACGAGCTATTATTAACCTATCAATTTAACCTTGACAAAAAATGTTTTGGCTGTCCTAATTATTCAGGGAAATAAAATTTTACTTTATGATGAGGATTGAACAATTAACTTTCACCAGATTTATTGCAGCAATATTGATTGTTATTTTTCACTACGGTAAAAATTCATATGTTTTCAATAATTCATATGTCGATTTTTTACTTAAACAAGCCAATGTTTGTGTGAGCTATTTCTTTATTTTGTCAGGCTTTGTAATGATCGTTGCCTATCAAAACAAATCTCAGATTAATACATTCGAATATCTAAAAAACAGATTTGCACGTATTTATCCCGTTTATTTGTTAGGTATTGTTCTTGTGTTAATTCCTTTAATTTTGTCAAAAACAGTTAATTTTCAGGATCTTTTTTTAAACCTGTTCATGCTTCAGTCCTGGATACCCGGAAAAGCATTAACGCTAAATGTTCCGGGATGGTCATTATCAGTAGAATGTTTCTTTTATATAGTATTTCCTTTTTTCTTTAATTCAGTATACAAAAAATTCAATATAAAAACCATTACAATTGCAATTGTTTCATTTTGGCTAATTAGTCAAATCGCTTTGCATATAATGATTCCCACAAATCCAATTAAAGGATTTCCGTTAAGCACAACAGATTTGTTTTATTTCCCATTAATGCATTTAAATGAATTTTTGGCGGGAAATCTTGCAGGTATTTATTTCATTAACAGATTATCTGCAAGTCAGAAAAATGTTGACTGGAGCATATTAATGGTGCTTTTGCTAATCATTCTGGCATTAAAATTTCCAGTCGGTTTAATATATCACAACGGAATGCTGGCTTTACTTTTCATCCCTCTTATTATACTTATTTCTCTTAATAATGGAATACTTACTTCTATTTTTAAAAGCAAAATCTGCGTTTTTTTAGGCGAAATTAGTTTTGGAATTTATATTCTTCAATACCCCGTTTGGGTTTGGATGACAGATTACAGATTAAAAAAATATTTTCAAATTGACAAAGTCGAAGATTTTACACTAGGCTTTTTTATTCGATTATTCGCATTGATAATAATTGCAGCCATTAGTTATATCATTCTTGAAGTTCCGGTCAGAAACAAAATTAAAAATTTTAGATTAAAATTAACTGAGCAGCTTTAGATTAAAAATATGTATTAAAAAAAAGACTGTTCAGATATTGGAACAGTCTTTTCTATTTTATATAAGATTCGATAGCTTACGCCATGAACAAAGCATATTTATTATAGTTGAACAAAACCAAATCGTAAGGCACTAACTTTGGTGCAATTTTTTCTGAAGAAGCATTGAATTTTATACCGTGATGTTTTCTAAACAAATAAATTTCTTTTAAACAATTCGATAAACTTTGGTGAATTGAAGTTGTAAAAGTCGGCAATTGTTTATCGCCTACCAACAAATCAATTTGATAATTAGAACTGCTTTTAGAAAGATTGTTACCAATTATTCTTATCGTAAAAGTTGTTGATTTTCCGTACTGTTCACCTTGATACTGTATGATCATAATTTTAGTATTTAAAGTTTTAAAATTAGTTTTTTCTTCACTCCAACTTCGGTTCGGGTTGAATTCAAAATTAAAGTTATGAAAAAAAATAAGTTGTTTTACAAACTGATCCTTAAATCTCAATTTATGGCAAAGTTACTATAATTTTTATTTTTGGTTAAACAGATTTAAGTACTAATTATCATCTAAATATCAAAAAAAGCAAATTGTAAAGCATAAAAAAAACCGTAACGAATTACGGTTTTCAACAATTAACTAAATATATTTAATCAACTTGTTAACGAGAGTAAAATTCATTCATAAGCACGATTAATTTTGGGTAACAATTGTAGTTTCTTTTTCAGTATTAATTTCTAATAAAACCGGATTTCCGTTTTCATCAAACATCGTCATATTCAGTAAATCTAATGAAGCTATATTTTTAGAAACAGTTCCTTTAAATTTATTATAAGATAAATTCAGTTCAGCTAAATTATGTAATTTTTCAAGTCCGGTAGGAATTTCTCCTTCCAGATTATTATCAAATAAACTTAAATTTTCTAAAGCATGAAAATTTATAATTTCAGGTCTCAAAACTCCGGACAGCTTATTATTGTTTAAAAGCAACACTTTTAATGTCGAAATCTTATATAATGAATCGGGCAAATCACCTTCAATTTCATTATTAAACAGCGCAAGAATTTCCAATTGATTCAATTTTCCAATTTCCAATGGCAATTCACCTGATATTTTATTTCTAAAAAGTTCTAAATCTTTAAGCTTCCTTAATTCGCAAATCGATTTTGGCAATGTTCCTGACAATTTATTATCCGAAATATCTAAAAATTCAAGTTCTTTCAGGTTTCCAATTGCATTTGGCAACTGTCCTTTAAGATTATTTTGATGCAAATCGATGCCTTTTAAATTCTCCAAAGTAAAAAATTCCGAAGGCAGTTCTCCCTGCAAATTATTATCAGACAAATTAAGTCTGATCACTTTTCCATTTTCAACCTGAACACCATACCAATTTGATACAGAAGCAGACAAATCCCACTTTATTTTCCAATGCGATCCATTTGTCGCGTAGTAAAATTTAACTAAGGCATTTTTTTCCTTTTCTGAAACAGAATTTGCATTACTATTCACTGAAAAAACAAAAGCTAGAAAAAACATGACTAAGCTTTTCATAACAAGATTTGGGGTTTGTTTTTCGCAGTAAAATTATACTTTTTACAGATATAAATCATACAATGTCGACAAACTGTTAATAAATAAACAATTAATACTAATTTTACTACTTATTAAAATATTTATAATCTATTATTTTTTTGATTAAATTTGACCAACTAATCATAAAAACCTCATATTATGGAAATTAATTTTATCGCATTATTAGTGGCTGCAGTTGTAAGTCTTGTAGTCGGTTTTATTTGGTACAATCCAAAAGTTTTTGGAACGATCTGGATGAAAGAAAACAATTTTACACAAGAAGAACTTCGAACAGGAAACATGCTCAAAATATTTGGGTTAACCTATGTTTTTTCTGTTATGATTACGATGACACTTATGTCATTAACAATTCATCAATCCGGCGCCATCGGAATGGTTGGAGGCCCGCCTTTAATTGACAGCGCAAAACCATCATTTCAAGCCTTTATGGCTGATTACGGAACTGCGTATCGTACTTTTAAACACGGAGCGCTTCATGGCTTTATGTCCGGTTTATTTTTTGCTTTTCCAGTAATTGGTATTAATGGATTGTTCGAGAGAAAATCATGGAAATATATTTTTATTCACGCCGGATATTGGCTTGTTACGCTAACTTTAATGGGCGGTATCATTTGTGCATTTGCATAAAAACATAAAATACAAACCCGTTTGAACGAAATCTCAAACGGGTTTTTCTTAATAATAACTTAAACAAAACGGGTTATTATAAATATTACCTAATTTTGACAAAATTAGCAACCACTCTTGACTACAACTTATTCTTTTCAAATATATAAAAGCGCGTCATTACTACCTTCAGAATGGAATTCGCTTGCAACAGAAAATATTTTTTTAACGCGGGAATATCTCGAAGTACTCGAAAAATCTTCTCCGGTAAATATGATTTGTCATTTTATTGCGATTTTTAAAAATGAGAAAATAGTCGGAATCGCTTTAACGCAATTTCTATTTACAGAAAAACTGGAATCGTTTGGTGAACGGGACCAATGTTTAAAAACATCGGTGCGTAATTTTGCCTTCAAGAAATTTGCCTCGCATGTTTTATTTATTGGCAACAATATGCTCACCGGTCAAAATGCATTTTCGTTTGCCGAAAATGTAAATCAGACAAAAATTATTAAAACACTTCATAAAGCCATTAATGAACTTAAAAAAGAATTTAAGTCCATTGGAAAAAAAGTTCATATTACCAGCATTAAAGATTTTACCGAAAAAGCAATTGAACCATTAAAAGCAGAGTTTAAAAATAATTTTACGTTTTCGACCCAACCCAATATGATTTTTGAAATCAATAAAAACTGGCAGACAGAACAAGATTATATTGATGCGTTATCTAAAAAATACCGCGATCAATACAAACGTGCCCGAAAAAAGATGGACGGAATCGAAAAAAGAAAAATGACTTTGTCCGATATTATAAAACATGAAAATATAATCTACGAACTTTATTCTCATGTTGCTAAAAATGCGCCTTTCAACACTTTTTTTCTTGCTCAAAACCATTTCCGTATTTTTAAAGAAATCATGAAAGAGAATTTTCTTTTTTATGGTTATTTCTTAGATGGAAAACTAATTGGTTTTAATACTTTAATAAAAAACGGAAATATAATGGATACGTATTTCTTAGGTTATGACGAAAGTATTCAGCGCGAAAAAATGCTCTATCTTAATATGCTTTACGACATGATTGCCTATTCTATAAATCAAGGTTTTACCGAAATAGTCTTTGCCAGAACCGCTCTCGAAATCAAAAGTTCTGTTGGCGCAAAACCATTAAAAATGTACGGATTGATTACGCACAGTAATGCCCTGATCAATAAAAATATTGGCAAATTGTTTGATTATCTGGAACCCAAAACCGATTGGAAAGAGCGAAATCCTTATAAAGAAATTTAGTTTTTAAGGGACAGCAATTTTCATTTGTTTGTGCAAAATATGAATTTCTAAATCAGTTTCAGCGCCACAATATTCCCCATCAATTTGAAAATTAACCGGATAATCTGTTTTGATAGTTGCTTTATCTGTCGAAATAATCACAACATCATCCGAATCGATTGGCATATTTCCGGTAATAATTTTTCCCAGTAATAATATATCCAGACTTTTTAAAATCACCAATTCAAACTTTCCATCGTTCATAGCACCGTTTGGATTAATTGTAACGCCTGTTCCATATTTTTGAGAATTAGCAATTACAATAATCCTCGCCATATGTTCGACCGTTTTTTTATTTGCGGTAATAGTCGCTACAAAAGGCGCATCAGATTCGACTAAAGTTGTATACGCTTGTAACGCATAACCCCAAAACCCTCTCAGATTGCTTTTTTCGTAATTTTTAACCAAATCAGCATTAATACCAATATCGCTTAAATGGATGCTTTTTTTGCCGTTAATACAAATCATATCCATTTCCATATAATGATTCAAAAAGGCAATTTTAAGATTCTCTTCGATGGTTGTTGGCAAATTTAAATCGACAGATAAGCCATTTGCAGAACCTGCTGGCAAAATGCCAATAATAATATCGTGGTGTTCCATTGCTTCCGCAACCATTTTTATAGTTCCGTCGCCGCCGGCAACAATAATTCGTTCCGGTTTATATTGATCGTAAAGCGCTTGTATTTGTTTTAAGTCATTTGTTCCGCTAGTTTCATAAACTTCCAGATCACAATGATTTGTGGTCGCAAACTCCTGTACAGCCTCAATTAAATCTGTTTTATCCAGATCTCCCGAAATAGGGTTTACAACAAAAATGATATTCTTTTTCAAAATTTTATTTTTTTAACCAATTAAAATAATTAATTTACAGTCTACATAAAAATACACAATTAATGAAACCAATCCTACAATTATATCGCGGTTATGCCAATGAACAAGAATTAATTGTAATGGGACATGTTTTTAAAAGGACTTATGATTATGATTTTCAGAAAAAAAACTTCAAAAATGCAACTTCTGTAATCAATCAATTTAGGATAAAAACCATTAAAAATCATGATGTTTATCTTAAATATGGAAATCAGGAAATTCACTCGAAAACACTTGATGATGGTTATTTTAAATTTTGTATTCCGCTCGAAAAAGTATTTAATTTTGGATGGATGGAATATGAAGTGAATATAAAATATGAATCTGAAGTTATAACTGCAAAGGACAGTTTTATTAGACCTCACGACGGAAATCTGGGCATTATATCTGATATTGACGACACTTTTCTGATTTCGCACACAAAGAATATCTTCAAAAAAATATACATTCTTTTATTTAAAAACGTAAATGACCGCAAGGTTTTTAAAGATGTTGTGCCGCATTATCAAGCCTTGAGTTCTGCCGGAAGATACAATAAGGATGAACAAAATGCCTTTTTTTACATTTCAAGCAGCGAATGGAATTTATATCGGTTTATTGTAAAATTCACTAAAATTCATCAGCTGCCAAGAGCTGTTATTTTATTAAAAGATATTAAACGTGGCGTAACTGATTTTTTCATGAGCGGAAGAGGCAATCACGATCACAAATTTGATAAAATAAAACATGTTCTGGAGTTTTACCCTAATTTAAAATATGTTTTATTGGGGGATGATTCTCAGCACGATCCAGTTTTGTACGAGCGTATTTGTAAAATATTTCCCGTAACGGTAAAAGCCGTTTATATCAGGCAAACCGGCAAACACAAAAAAGAATCTACACAAACTATTTTAAAAAATTTAGAAAGCTTAGAAGTTTCGGTTTGCTACTTTAAAGATAGCAGTGAGGCGATTATGCACTCAAAATCTATTGGGATTATTAAGTAGTTTTTTTGTTTCAGGTTTCAGGTTTCACGTTCCAATAAGAACTTGAAACCTGAAACCTGAAACAAAAAATTAAGCATTAAAATTATCAATCTCCTCCTGAACAACTTCCCAATCTAAAAGCAATTGATCCAGATCTTTCTTCTTTTTTTTGTATGCTGTAAAAAATGAAGCATCTTCAATATGTTTATCATAACTAGAAGCCAGCAATTTGTCGTCATGCTGAATGTCTCTCTCTAATTGTTTGATTTGGCTTTCAACTTTACTCAATTTGTTTTGAAGCGCTTTACCTTTCTTCTGATCTTCGTATGAAGTTTTATTGCTTTCTTTTGGTGCAGCAGCTTTCGCAACATCTTTTTTCTCGACTTCACGCATGTTTTCAAGATTGCGCTGCTCTAAGAAATAGTTGATATCGCCCAAATATTCTTTTATCTTTTGATCTTTAAATTCGTAAACAATATTCGACATTCCCTGCAGGAAATCTCTATCGTGCGAAACCAGTAATAAAGTACCTCCAAATTTTTGAAGTGCTGCTTTTAGAACATTTTTAGATTTAATATCCAAGTGATTCGTTGGCTCATCCATCAGTAAAACGTTGATTGGCTGTAACAATAACTTACAAAGTGCCAAACGGTTACGTTCACCCCCTGAAAGTACTTTTACTTTTTTCTCAACATCATCGCCACGAAACAAGAAAGAACCTAACATATCACGAACCTTAGATCTGTTCGTGTCCATTGCTGCGTCTTCCATCGTTTGAAGCAAAGTGATTTCGCCATCCAGATATTCTGCCTGATTTTGTGCAAAATAACCCAATTGAACATTATGCCCTAATTTGATGTTTCCCTGATATTCGAATTCGTTTACAATCGCTTTAATAAAAGTCGATTTTCCTTGTCCGTTTTGCCCCACAAAAGCAATTTTGCTTCCACGTTCAACTAACAAATCAATATCTTTTAAAATAACTTTATCACCGTACGCTTTTGTAACATGTTCGGCTTCAACTACTACTCTTCCGGGTTCTTTTGAAACCGGAAAAGATATATTCATTACAGAATTGTCGTCTTCATCAACTTCAATTCTTTCTACCTTATCTAATTTTTTAATCAACGATTGCGCCATAGAAGCTTTTGAAGCTTTTGCACGGAATTTCTCGATTAACTTTTCTGTTTCTTCAATTTTTTTCGCCTGATTCTTTTGAGTCGCCAATTGCTTTTCACGAATTTCATGACGCAATTCTAAATATTGAGAATATGGCTTATTAAAATCGTATGCTTTTCCTAATGAAATTTCGATTGTACGGTTTGTTACATTATCCAAAAACATTTTATCGTGCGATACAATTACCACAACACCAGGATAATTACGCAGGAAACTTTCTAGCCAAATAATACTTTCGATATCCAGGTGATTCGTTGGCTCATCCAGAAGCAAAACGTCATTTGACTGCAATAATAATTTGGCTAATTCAATACGCATTCTCCAACCTCCTGAAAATGTTTCAGTTTGGTTATTGAATACTTCTCTTTTGAAACCTAATCCTAAAAGAATTTTCTCTGTATCTCCTACATAATTATAACCTCCTAAAAGGTCAAAACGATGCGTATAATCCGATAAATCTTCTATGATTTGGCTGTATTCTTCACTTTCATAATCAGTTCTGGTAACCAATTGATGATTGATTTGTTCCAGTTTTTTTTCAACAATCTTAATTTCGGTAAAAGCCTCGTACGCTTCTTCTAATACGGTTCTTCCTTGTTCAAAATCGATATCCTGACGTAAAAAACCCATTCGGATATCTTTCTCCTGAGAAATAACTCCAGAGTCAGGAGCAAAATCTCCCGCTAACATTTTAAGCATTGTAGACTTACCGGCTCCATTTTTACCAACAAGACCTACGCGGTCGCCGGCACCTAAACGAAAAGTAACTTCTTCAAATAAATATGTTCCTCCAAAAGAAACCGAAAGATTGTGTATATTAAGCATGTATTGTTATTTTATAACTAATTGATTGTGTAAATTTACACTCCCAAATCAATGGGTAATTTAATTTTTTGCAAATGTTAAAAAAAGGATCCAAACTAAATAGTATTTTAACAGGAAGTTGTCCAAAATGCCAAAAAGAAAGCATGTATTCAGACAAAAATCCGCTTCATTTGACTAAAGTTCTAAAAATGAACGATCATTGTACACATTGCGGATTAAAATATCAAATTGAACCTTCCTTTTTTTACGGTGCAATGTATGTAAGTTATGGATTGAATGTTGCTGTAGGAATTGCAGCTTTTATTGTTTCATTTGTATTTTTTGGAACTACTATCGAACAATCTTTTTTAACAATTGTAATCTCTTTAATTGTATTGTTTCCTTTTGTATTAAGACTTTCGAGAAACTTATACATCAATATGTTCGTTTCTTATGATCCTACGGCCGGTCAGAAATAAAAGACTTCAAATATTTTTTATGAAATCTCTGAATATCTATTTCAGGATGTAAAGAAATTTTATTTTCGATAAGATCATACAAGGCTTTTGCCATTGACGGACCCAACATCACGCCACGAGTTCCTAATCCGTTAAGAATATGAATTGATTTGCGCTCATGATGTGTTCCAATTAAAGGACGTCTGTCTTTTACTGTTGGGCGTACTCCGCCAAAATGCTCTACAATTTCAAAATCGCACGTCAGGATTTCTTTAATTCGCTCTACGAGCTCCTGTTTTCCTTCTTCTGTAGGGTCAGCAGTTTTATCTTTCCAATTATAAGTAGCGCCTACTTTAAATAAATCATTTCCCATTGGAAGGATGAAAACACTGGTATTTACAATAACATCCAGATTTAAATCCGGTGCTTTTATAATTAGCAATTCCCCTTTTGTTCCATCTAAGGGCAAATAATTAAAAAACGGATTTCTATGCAAACCAAAACCTTCTGCAAAAATAATATGACGTGCTTTTATATTTTTATACTGAACTCCAAAATCAAAAAATTCAACATATAGAGAATCAAAAAACTCTTCTAACAGTAAATTATTCTCTTGCAAATATTCTTTATAAGCATCTAATAATAAAGCCGTATCAACATAGCCTGTATGCAAAACTTCGCCATAATCATATGGTGAATCTATACCGTTATATTTTTTTGAAATTATTTTTGTAGATAAAAAAGGTGCCAGATTTTTTTTATCAGAAGCTGCAAACCAGTTATTTTGCTCTTCAATCGAAAAGAACTTTCTTAAAATAGGAAGTTTAAAATTAAGCTTAGTTTTTAATTTAGCTTCTATTTCATTGTAAAATTCATCCATTATAACTAATTGTTCTTCGGCATTCCAAACTTCACTAAAACGCTTCAAAATAACAGGGTTGTATAAACCACCGGCAACTCTTGAAGACACTTGCGATTTATTATCAATTACTAAAATAGATTTATTGTTTTTGAGCGCTATTTCAGCAAATGAAATTCCGGCTAATCCGGATCCTACAATTAAATAATCAAGCATAATGTAATGGGTGAAAATAGAAAAACTCTTATTACTGCAAAGGTAGTAAGAGTTTTTGTTATAATGTAATTCAGATACTTAGTAGTTCCACATATTTTCCTCGAAATTACGAATTTTCTCTTTCACTCTTTCAGATTCAAACAACTGATCTTGGGCATTGTCTTTTACGTATTGTTTGATCTCACGATCTCCATACATGTTTTCTTCTTTATAAATAACAGCGTTAAAATGTCTTGAATTTAAGATTTGATCAAATGAAATTGGGCGAGCTGAGTTGTTGTCATTAAATGCTTTTGCTTCATGCAATACCTCTCTCGCATTGGGAAAGAACACCCAGAATAGTTCAATATAATCCTTCTCGTCACTATTCATAGTATAAACATCGGGAGTTACAGGACATATGCCCAGTAAACGATATTTTAAATCACTTTCACGTTTATCAAAATACCAATAGCCTTTAATCTTATATTCCGTAACATCAGCTGCAGTTAAATCTTGTTTAAGGATGTATTCAGCCGGTACAGTTCTCGTTGGTTCAATTGTTTGATCAACATAAGTTACCACTTTCTTTTTACCTGCACCTGTAACCACTTTTTTCTTGACAACACGCGTCTTAAAGTCATCAGGATATTGGTTGATTAATTCTCTACCCGCATCTGTTGTATCAATACGAGACAACGATCCCTGAATATCTTTTAAAGTTTTTTTAGTATTAAAATAACTATCAGAGTACACTTCGGTTATTTTACCGGTTCTCATTGCTTTGGTTAAAACGTCATAAAGTGAACGCCTGTCAGCACCAATATTAGCACTATCTACAGGAAAATATAACGGGAAATTGATTTTCTCATTCAAATCAATAATTTCCCAAACTGTCTTTCCCATTAAAACATCTCTGTCATCGACATAACCATAACTCAATGGCTTGTCGTTGTCTGAAATAAGCTGAGCAGGACTCTTTTGTCCAATTTGGTCAGCTGTTTTTGCATTAAGCAAATTCGATTGTGCCGTAGAAGCAAAACTTGCAGTGACACAAACAATAGCGATTAAAAAATTTCTTACTTTCATCATGATATCCGTTAAAACATATTAAACGCAAAATTACGTAATTTATTGTTATTTTTCCTACAATAAATAAAAAATTAGGCTGATATAGATTTAGTAGATAGTCTGAGAAGAAATTCCCTTACACCAGTTTCTCCATTAATTGACCTTTAAATAAAGGGCAAAAAAAAACTCTTACTACAAATATAGTAAGAGTTTTCGTTATAATGTGATTTAGAACTTAATAGTTCCACATATCTTGTTCGAAGTTACGGATCTTCTCTTTCACTCTCTCAGATTCTAACAACTGATTTTGTGCGTTATCTTTCATGTATTCTTTGATCTCACGATCTCCGTACAAGTTTTCTTCTTTGTAGACAACAGCGTTAAAACGTCTTGAATTTAAAATTTGATCGAAAGAAATTGGCAATGCCGAATTGCTGTCATTAAAAGCTTTTGCTTCATGCAATGCTTCTCTTGAGTTTGGATAGAAAATCCAAAACAATTCGATATAATCCTTTTCGTCACTGTTCATCGTATAAACGTCCGGTGTTACAGGGCAAATACCTAGTAAACGATATTTCAACTCACTTTGACGTTTGTCAAAATACCAGTATCCTTTAATTTTATACTGCGTTACATCTGCTGCAGTAAGGTCTTGTTTTAGGATATATTCAGCCGGAACTGTTCTTGAAGGCGGAACTGTTTCATCAACATAAGTTACCACTTTCTTTTTACCTGTACCAGTAACTACTTTTTTCTTCACAACATGTGTTTTGTAGTCATCAGGATATTGATTGATTAACTCTCTACCAGCATCCGTTGTATCAATACGAGACAATGATCCCTGGATGTCCTTCATAGATTTTTTAGTATTAAAATAACTATCAGAATACACTTCAGTTATTTTGCCATTTTTCATAGCTTTAGTCAAAGCGTCATATAGAGAACGTCTGTCAGGGCCAATATTAGCTGTATCTACCGGAAAATATAATGGAAAATTAATTTTCTCATTCAAATCAATGATTTCCCAAGTAGTTTTTCCCATCAATACATCTCTATCATCTACGTAACCATAAGCCAACGGCTTGTCATTATCTGAGATAAGCTGTGCAGGTGTTTTAAGTCCTATCTGAGCAGGTGTTTTTGCATTAAGCAAATTAGATTGCGCATTAGAAGCGAACCCTCCTGCTATAGAAACAATAGCTATTAAAAAATTTCTTACTTTCATCGTGGTATCATTATAAGATATTGAACGTAGTTTTACCTACTTTTATTATTGTATTTCGTAAATTACCGGAGCAGTTCTTGGTAATAAATAACTACCAGCTCCAACAAGTTTAGTTTTAATTTCAGAAATAGTAACCTGATCTCCTTTTCCAGCTCTTGAAAGAATTTGTTTACATTGTGCATTTAATCTGTTACCAGTAACAACAACTGTAGGCTGTCCTGTAACTTTTAGGTTAAATCCAACAACATCTAAACCAACTTCGAAATCAAAATCAAGTAATTTAGCGCCAATTGTAGCAATCTCTAAGTTAGATTTAGGTCCTTTAACAACACCCATTTCACCTCTAATTGTACCAGTTGGTCCAGGAATACCTTTAATTCTGAATGTTTTCTTATCTGTAACTTTATCTCCGTTTGGTAATGTTCCTGTTACAGAAATTGTAGCTTCTGTACCTTGACCCGGGCTCATGTTATATTTACCTGGTTTACCAGCAGAAGCTAATCCTGGAGCGCTTGCAACAATTTTGTTAGCATCAACACCAGCAAAAGATACAGAGATTGGGTTAACAACACCTCTATACACAACATTCATTTTATCAGCAGAAATAGTAGCTGAGTTTGGTTTAGGAACTACAACGTATTTTCCGGCAAATTTAAGTGGAATGTTTTTACCATCTTCTAAGAAAGTAAATTGTCCATTAATATCTTGCTCTCCAACACCTCCGGCAGTTAATGAAATAACAGCTTGTCCGTTAACAATTTGTCCAGGACCTTGGAATGAAGTTGGTTTTGTATTTTCGTCATAACGGCCTAAAACTACTTTACCGGTTACTTTCTCTCCTTGGAAATAAGCGTTTTTATCTAAAACAACGATCGCTTGATAGTTACTATAAGAAGCAGCAGCAACCGCTGCTTTTCCTAAAGCACTGTTGTAAACATCAGTTTCAGCTTTTTTAACGTCATTTTGCCAAGTTGAAAGTTTTGCAGCCGAAGCAATTGCAGGGAAACCTTTAAAGTGATAAGCTAAGTATTTGTCTTTTATACCTTCTTTGTTTTTTACATCAGAAACATCAAATTTCTTTTCAATTTCAGATATAATATTAGCGTATTTTTTATCTGTTCCTAAAGCAGCTTTCATATCTGCTTTATATTTTTGAATTTTAGCGATAATTTCGTTACCTTTTTTAGTGTAACCGTCTCCTGTAAACCAGTCGTCGATATTATCTCCTCTATCCATCGCCTCATAAGGCAATTTTCCAGTTTCTTTTTCTACTTCAAAACCTTTGATAGATTGAGCCTTTAAAGTTCCAATATAATCATAAAATTCTTTTGAGATAGCTTCTACTTTGTGAGCAGTAACTGCAGCAGTAGCGAATTCTCCTTTTGCTTCAGCAGCTTTTTGATCTAAAGATGTTAATAATGAAGTATTTGTTTCAATCGAACTTTTATTTGCACTTTCAAATTTTTCGTTCATCAAACCAAAAGCAGAAATAACTTCTTTTGATACGTTCATTGCTAACATTGCGATGAAAACCAGATACATCAGGTTAATCATCTTCTGTCTAGGGGTTAATTTTCCTCCTGCCATTTTATTTTGTAATTAGTTCTTATTAATAAATTTACTATAATAGTCAAAAACTAATTATCCTTTGTTACTCATTGCAGAAAGCATACCACCATAAACACTGTTTAAAGAAGCAATGTTTGCAGTCATTGATTGCATTTGTTCTTTTAATTTAGATGCATTATCAGCAATTTCTTTGTTAGCTTCTGCGTTTCTTGAAGCGCTTTCTAACTGAACTTTGTATAAGCTGTTTAATGATTCCATTTGAGCAGCAGCCATAGACAATTCTTCACTGTATTTTTTAGTAGAAGCGATTGAATCTACAGTAGGAGCAATTCCTTTAGCAGCTGATTCGAAATTTTTAATACTGTTTCCTAAACTTGACATTAATTCACCGTCAATTTTAGCTTCTTTCAACATTACGTCTAATTTTTGAGACAATAATCCCTGAGCATCAGAAGGAGTTTCTGCTTTGTCAGCTTTTTGTCTAGCTTGTCCGTTAGCTAATTCCGGGTAAACAAGAGTCCAGTCTAATTCATCTTCAACTGGTTCGAAAGCAGAAAGGGCAAAGATTAACGCTTCAGTTAACAATCCCACTGAAAGCATAACTGTACCTGTTAATGGTCCAATTTCAAAGTGAGTAATTTTGAATAATGCTCCAACGATTACTACTGCCGCTCCCATACCATAAGCGAAATTCATTGCTTTTTTACTTAATAATGCCATAATACTTTTTTTTAGGTTTTAATTTAAAATAGATTCGATTTGGTTATTGATTTAATTATAATTTACTTTTCTTTTTTCCACCAGTTACCTGAGTTCCCATGTAATCTTGTACCGTTCTGAAACCGATGTAACTTCTTGCAGAATCTGCATATTCGTGATCACGAGTACTTACTTGTAGGAAGTAAGCAACATCTTTCCAAGATCCTCCACGAACCACTTTTCTTTGGTTGTTTCCATCAATTACGTTAGGGTTCATTGTTGAAACATACTCGTATGCATTTGGATTGTATGCTGAATCTGTCCACTCAGAAACGTTTCCTGCCATGTTGTATAATCCGTAACCATTTACTTCGTATGATTTAGCTTCAACAGTATACAAAGCCTCATCAGCAGCATAATCTCCTCTGCTTGGTTTAAAGTTTGCTAAGAAACAACCTCTGTCACTTTTAGTATAAGGACCTCCCCAAGGATAAGTTGCAGATTCCAGACCTCCTCTTGCAGCATACTCCCATTCTGCCTCTGTTGGCAATCTGAAAGAGTTTACTAAGTCACGTCCTTTTTTCTTAGATTTAATGTAGCTGTTTTTATTTAAAGTTCTCCATGCGCAGAATGCTTTTGCTTGTTTCCATGTAACACCAACTACAGGATAATCTCCGTAAGCTTTGTGCCAGAAATAATCATTGTGCATTGGCTCATTATAAGAATAAGCGAAATCTTTAATCCAAACAGTTGTATCAGGATAAATTCCGATTTGTTCCGTTTTAACGAAGTCTTTTCTTTTTCCAACTTTTGCTTTTGCAGCAGCCTGAATATCCATCCATGAATAACGGAATTTCAATTTATTTACGTCAACTGTTCTCAAACCATTGTATGATTCTTCAATTGGCAAATACATAGAATCCATTACTTCCGTATAATATTCATCCGGATAAGCTTTAGTATCTTTAATTAACTTTACTTTTTTATTTAATTTTCTACCAGCATAAGGATCGTCTTTTGTTCCAACACTATAGTAATTATCATACATATACTTATCATAAGCCGTCATTTTATCTGGCTCAGAATCATTAAATGCATAATCAGCAATACTTCCTGCTTTCTTACCTTTACCATCTGTTGCTGCTTTTTGACCAGTTTCATCAGCTAAAATAGCCAAACGAACTCTCATTGTAGAATCTTTTACCCATTCTACAAATTGACGATACTCACTGTTTGTTATCTCAGTCTCATCCATATAAAATGAACGAACTGTTACAGTTTTAGTTGGAGCATCTTCTACATTAGCTAAATCAGCATCTGATTTACCCATGATAAAAGATCCACCTGGAACTAAAGTCATTCCGTAGGGTTTTTCGGGATGCCATTTCCCTCCTGTAACACCAACTAACTCACCTTTGTCTCCTGACTTACCACAGCCGATTACTAGTGTTAACATTGCTGCAAATGCAATAAACTTCTTCATATAAATTTGGGATTATCTATTCATTATTATAAGTCCGTAAACGTATTTATTATTTATTAAAAAAACAACACTACTCACGAAATTTATTTCACCGTTCAAAAATAATGTTAAATAAAATAAAAAAAAAATATTTTGTCGATAAACTAACTCAAAAAACCGACGTAAAACGTTAAATTTTATATTTTATAAATTTTATCCTACTAAATTAATTTAACAATTTTTTATAAAATTTGTAATTTTTAGAATTTAGTTAAAATTATGCTTTACAAAGCGTTTTTTCTCTGTGCTTTCCACCATCTTTCTGGCAATTCTTGATTACAAGCACACAAATATTCGTCGTAAGAACAGGGTAATAACGTATTTCTTTTCAATTTATTGTGACCACTTGATTCGAATGGAATTTCGATCCACCAACGATCTGTTTTGTCACTTTTATAAAAAATCAATTCTTCATCTTCCAGCGGCACTATATATTTTAAATAATTTGTTCGGCTTCCAAATGGATATTCTTTAGAACGATAATGATACCCTTCTATAAAATACCATACAATTTGAGAAATCATTGCCGATTCCTGCATTGTACTATTATGATTAAAGATTCCAAATAAGGAAACTTTATCACTAATTCCAGCGTATCTTGCTAAGGAACAAATCTCTTTACCATTAAATCCGTTGGGCTCAAAGGTAACGTAATTTCCTGAATCAGAAGATTTTACCGAATTTAAATCAAAACTAACCAAATCAGCATCTCTAAAAACAGGCTCTGCCAAGGCTATATTATTCGAAATTTCACCCAAACGATATGCGTCAAAGAACAATTTTTCGATCAAATCGATTTCTTCCTGAGAATTATAATAGGTTTGATAACCGATATTACAATAATTAAAAAGATTATTTGGCTCATCAATTATGATTTTTGTCAGATACGAATTAGCCGAAACTGTTTCATTTTCTTTACCAAAATCAAATCTGTTATCTACAGCAACCATATTAACCATTTGCTCTAAATCATCATAGGCACGATACAAAGCATAGGTCAAATCCTGCGAACCTCCCAGGACTATCGGAATCACTTTATTCTTTATTAACGTAGAAGTTACCTTCTTAACCGCAAAATAAGTATCCTCAACTGAATCTCCTGCAAGAATATCTCCCAGATCAGCAATCGATGCATCCCAGTTACCCGGAAACATACTATAAAGCTTTTTACGAACAGCCGTAAGGTTTACTTCATTTACAATATCAATATTTCTACGATCTTCTAAAACACCAACTATAGCGATGTTAATTTTGCTAATATCAGGAAATTGATCTTGAGTATGCAAAACAATTTTACTACCTAATTCTTGAGAAGACAACGAACTAATGAATTTTAAAATCCCTTCGTTAACTGGTTCTAGAAAATCAAATTCCATTTTTTATTTCTTTTTAGCAGCTGTTTTCTTAGCTGGAGCTTTCTTAGCGGTTGTTGCTTTTTTTGCTGGTGTTTTCTTTGCCGGTGTTTTAGCTGCGATCATTTCCTGAACCTGAGCCAATGTTAATTTTGTTGCATCAACATCTTTACTTAATTCAATTTTGATTTTACCTTTTGTAATCACTGAGCGGCCCCAACGTGCTTTTTCAACTAAAATCCCTTCTTCTTCCCAATTGTGAAGAACCTTATCTATATTTTTCTGTAATTTATCTTCAATCAGTTCTTCAACATCTTGTTGCGATAAATTATCAAAATTGTATTTTTTACTTACGTTTACAAAAAGACCGTTCCATTTAATGAAAGGACCAAAACGCCCCACACCTTTTTGAACTGCTTCTCCTTTATAAACTGCGATTGGCGCATCAGCAAGTGCTTTTTCGTCAATTAATTCCTGAGCTCTTTCTGTAGAAACCCCAAGTGGATCTTCGCCTCTTGGCAAAGAAATAAAAACACTTCCGTGACGCACATAAGGACCGTAACGACCATTACTTACTTCAACTTCTTCTCCTTTATATTCTCCTAAACTTTTAGGCAGTAAAAATAAATTTAAAGCATCTTCAAGTGTAATATTTCCAATATTCTGATCAGACATCAAGCTGGCAAACTTTTTATCTTCATCGTCCGCTTCTCCAATTTGAGCCATCGGACCAAATTTTCCTAAACGAACAGATACTTGTCTTCCATCTGCATCTTTACCCAGAATTCTTTCACCGCTTTCGCGTTCAGCATTGGCTTCAACTTCTTTTACATTTGGATGGAATTTATTATAGAATTCCTGCATCATGGTTGCCCAATCAATATTTCCTTCTGCAATTTCGTCAAAATCCTGTTCTACTTTTGCCGTGAAATTATAATCCAGAATATTTCCGAAGTTTTTAACAAGGAAATCAGTAACAATTGTTCCAATATCTGTTGGAACCAATTTTCCTTTATCAGAACCTGTATTTTCTTTCAGCAACTTCTCTCCTACTTTACTATTTTGCAAAGTAAGCTGTGTATAATTACGTTCCTGACCTTCAAGAGTTCCTTTTTCAACATAATTTCTGTTGATGATAGTCGAAATAGTTGGCGCATACGTAGACGGACGTCCAATTCCTAATTCTTCTAATTTTTTCACCAACGAAGCCTCTGTATAACGAGCCGGCGGTCTTGAGTATCTCTCTGTAGCTGTAATATAGTTATTTGCTAAATTCTCGTTTACTTTTAAGGCAGGCAACATTCCTTCTTGTTCTTCCTCGTCGTCATCATGTCCTTCAAGATATACTTTAAGAAAACCTTCAAAAAGTAAAACTTCTCCTGAAGCAGTAAAAAGTTCGTCGTGATTATTCGCTTCAATTTTTACGTTTGTTCTTTCTAACTGCGCATCACTCATTTGAGATGCCAACGTTCTTTTCCAGATCAAATCATATAAACGAGCCTGATCACGATCAATATTTACAGTATGACGTGACATATCTGTCGGACGAATTGCTTCGTGCGCTTCCTGAGCTCCTTTACTTTTATTAGCAAAAGTTCTCGGTTTCGAAAATTCTTTTCCGTATGATTTTATGATTTCAGCTTCCGCAGCATCCATTGCATCTTTAGAAAGGTTTACGCTATCGGTTCTCATATACGTAATAAGTCCCGCTTCGTATAAACGCTGTGCAAGCTGCATGGTGATTCCTACCGGCAAATACAATTTTCTGGCAGCTTCCTGTTGAAGCGTCGAAGTTGTAAATGGTGCTGTTGGAGATTTTTTGGTAGGTTTAGTTTCTAAATCAGCTACCTTATATTTTGATCCGATGTTTTGTTTTAAGAAATCTTCGGCTTCTTTTTTAGTATTGAAATTTTTTGGCAATTTGGCTTTGAAAGCTTTTCCGGCTTCGTTCACAAACTCTGCAACTACAGAATAACTGGCAACTGCATTAAAATTCTGAATTTCACGCTCTCTTTCTACAATCAAACGTACAGAAACTGATTGCACACGTCCGGCAGAAAGTCCGCCTTTAATTTTTCTCCATAAAACCGGAGACAATTCATAACCTACTAAACGATCTAAAACACGACGTGCCTGTTGTGCATTTACTAAGTTATAATCAATTTCTCTTGGATTCTCGATTGCTTTAAGAATCGCACTTTTGGTAATCTCGTGAAAAACAATTCTTTTGGTTTTTTTAATATCTAGTTTTAATTCTTCCGCCAAGTGCCATGAAATAGCCTCTCCCTCGCGGTCCTCATCACTTGCCAGCCAAACCATTTCGGCATTTTTAGATAGTGTCTTTAATTTACTTACTAAGGCTTTTTTATCAGGAGAAACTTCGTATTTAGGTTTAAATCCATTCTCAACATCTACTCCAATCTCTTTTGACGGTAAATCGGCTATGTGCCCATAACTTGACTCGACCTGAAAATCACTTCCTAGAAATTTCTCTATCGTTTTCGCCTTTGCAGGTGATTCCACTATTACTAAATTCTTTGCCATTGATCTATTTTTCTGGAACAAAAGTAGAAGTTTTTTTTAAATATCAACCTCGATAATGCATTTTTGAGGTATTTTGATATTATGTTTCTAAAAATTGCAGATTTATCTGTAAACTAATGTAATATATATATAGGTATAATTTTTAAAGTTATATGACTCAGAAATGTTCTTTTTTTAACACTAAACTTCTTAAAACAAATTCTAGAATTTAGATTTCCAAGCTTATAATTATTTTATATGCTGGTTTTTTAGGCATTAAATGAACCCCAAAGTTCACGAAGCTTTATCTGAATATAAAATTTGAAGACAAGTTCACTAAGCTTCAAAAATCTTTTTAATCCTTAATCTGTGGCGAAACTTATTATTTCAGATTATTTATTAAATGAAAAAGCCCTTTGCAGATACTCCAGATCAATCTAAAATCTTAACTCTAAAATCTAAAAATCTTTTCTCTGCCATCTTGTCATAATTATACCTTTTGCGTTATCTTTGCACTTTGAATTTATACAATGGAAAAGATTATTGAAGAAAGCAAACAGGGGGAAAGTCTTGTTTTGGAGAATAAGCCTGAGAATACAAAAAAACTTTTTATAGAAAGTTATGGTTGTGCGATGAATTTTTCGGACAGTGAAATCGTAGCTTCCATTTTATCCGGAAATGGATATAATACTACACAAACCCTTGAAGAAGCTGATTTAGTTTTAGTAAATACCTGCTCGATTCGGGATAAGGCCGAACAAACTATTCGTAAGCGTCTTGAAAAATATAATGCGGTAAAACGTATTAACCCAAAAATGAAAGTAGGCGTTTTAGGTTGTATGGCCGAGCGTTTGAAAAGTCAGTTTTTGGAAGAAGAAAAAATAGTCGACCTTGTTGTTGGTCCCGATGCTTACAAAGATTTGCCTAATTTATTAGCAGAAGTTGAAGAAGGCCGCGACGCTATCAATGTAATTTTATCGAAAGAGGAAACTTACGGAGATATTTCACCTGTTCGTTTAATGAGTAATGGAATTACGGCGCTTGTTTCGATCACACGTGGTTGCGACAATATGTGTACGTTTTGCGTTGTGCCTTTTACACGCGGACGTGAGCGCAGCCGTGAGCCTCAAAGTATTATGAGCGAAATTCAGGATTTATGGGATAAAGGCTTTAAGGAAATTACGCTTTTAGGTCAAAACGTCGACAGTTATCTTTGGTACGGAGGCGGTTTGAAAAAAGATTTCGAAAATGCTTCTGAAATGCAAAAAGCCACAGCAGTTGATTTTGATCAATTGCTTGAAATGGTTGCTGTTGGATTCCCTAAAATGCGTATTCGTTTCTCCACTTCAAATCCGCAGGATATGCACGAAAGTGTATTGCATGTTATTGCAAAACACCCAAATATCTGTAAACACATTCACTTGCCGGTTCAGTCTGGAAGCAACAGAATTTTGAAAGAAATGAACCGTTTACATACTCGCGAAGAATACATGACTTTGATTGATAAAATCAGAACTATTATTCCAAATGCTTCTATTTCGCAAGATATGATTGCCGGTTTCCCAACAGAAACCGAACAAGATCACCAGGATACCATGAGTTTAATGGAATATGTAAAATATAATTTTGGTTATATGTATTCTTATTCTGAGCGTCCGGGAACTTTGGCAGGAAGAAAAATGGAAGATGATGTTCCGGAAGAGACAAAAGCCAGAAGATTACAGGAAATTGTCGATTTACAACAAAAACACGCCTGGTTTAGAAGCGAAGAATTCATTGGTCAAACAGTTGAAGTTCTTGTAGAAAAAGTTTCTAAAAAATCAACCGAAGAATTCTCAGGAAGAAATTCTCAAAGTATTACAGTTGTTTTTCCAAAAGAAAACTATAAAATCGGTGATTTTGTAAATGTAAAAATTGAAAGCTGTACTTCTGGAACATTAAAAGGAACAGCCGTTGGGCATTCTGAGATGAATTAAAGATTTGTTTCAGGTTTCAAGTTTTTTTTGTTTCAGGTTCTTTGCGTAACTTGAAACTTGAAACCTAAAACGAAAAATATAAGCACTAGGTTAAAAGTTAAATTTCAGTTTTCAATGAAAGACTTGAAACCTGAAACAAATAAAACTTGAAACAAAAAAACACATGGAAACAGTTCAAGCAATAAAACAACGATTTGAGATTATTGGAAATGACCCAAAATTAAATCGCGCCATTGAAAAAGCCATTCAGGTTGCTCCTACTGATATATCGGTAATGGTAACTGGAGAAAGTGGTGTTGGTAAAGAAAATATTCCAAGAATAATCCATTCGCTTTCACACAGAAAGCATGGAAAATATATTGCTGTAAACTGTGGTGCAATTCCTGAGGGAACAATTGACAGTGAACTTTTTGGTCACGAAAAAGGCGCTTTTACGGGAGCAACAAGCACGCGTGAAGGTTATTTTGAAGTTGCTGATGGCGGAACAATTTTTCTTGATGAAGTTGGTGAATTACCTTTAACAACCCAAGTAAGATTACTGCGTGTTCTTGAAAATGGCGAATTTATAAAAGTAGGTTCTTCTCAGGTTCAAAAAACAAATGTGAGAATCGTTGCTGCAACAAACGTAAACTTATTCAATGCTATTGAAAAAGGAAAATTTCGTGAAGATTTATATTATCGTCTGACTACTGTCGAAATTACTTTACCACCACTACGCGAAAGAAACGAAGACATTCATTTATTATTCAGAAAATTTGTTGCCGATTTTGCGCATAAATACAAAATGCCGCCGTTAAAGTTAGATGACGATGCTGTACAGCTTTTGCAAAAATTCAGATGGAACGGGAACATTCGTCAGTTGCGAAATGTTGCGGAACAGATTTCGGTTCTGGAAACAAATCGTGACATTACACTGGCTACTTTACAATCGTATTTGCCAACCGAAGGAAGCAATTTACCTTCTGTAATAAATGACAAGAAAAAAGACAGCGATTTTAGCACCGAAAGAGACATTTTGTACAAAGTACTTTTTGATATGAAAAGTGATTTGAATGATTTGAAAAAACTCACTTTAGAATTAATGAAAAACGGCACATCAAAAGTGCAGGATATAAATCCGAATTTAATTCAGAAAATATACGGTTCGCAGGAAAATGACAGCGAAATAGATTTTGAAGAAGAACCGAGAACGGCAGTTATGACACCTGCAGCGCGCGAAGACAATTATCAAATGCAAGATGATAATTATTTATTTGCCGAAACAATCGAGGAAGAAGAAATTTTGCGTTTAGAACAGAAAGAGATCGAAATGATTAAAAAATCATTAGAAAAAAATAAAGGAAAACGCAAAGCTGCTGCTGATGAATTAGGCATTTCGGAAAGAACCTTATATAGAAAAATTAAACAATTTGATCTTTAATTCTCGCCAGAAAAAGACACGAAGACACAAAATGTTTTAAACGAAAATGAATATCTTTGACCCAAACGCCAATAAACCGGCGAAGCAATTCTTAAAATAAAAAATGAAAAACTTAAAATATCTATTAATTCTATTGGTTGCTACAACTTTTAGCGGCTGTGGAATTTACAATTTTACAGGAACCGGAACAATCGATGCCAAAACTTTTCAGGTAAACTTTTTTCAGAATAATGCTGATTTGATAGAACCTGGAATCGACAGGGATTTTACTTTGACGTTGCAGGATTTAATTCAAAATCAAACCAATTTAAACTTAGTAAGTACTGGCGGTGAACTGGTTTATGAAGGAGAAATTATAGATTACAGAACAACACCAATGACAGCCACCGCTGTAACATCTGGTGGTGATGTAGGAGCAGCACAAAACCGTTTGACTATTCGTGTAAACGTCCGATTTACAAACAAAAAGAAAGAAACAGATGATTTTGAAAAAACATTTGAATTCTATAAAGATTATCCGGGAACAACACAACTTGTAGGATCTTCTTTAAATGCCGCCATCAAAGAGATTTTTGAAAGGATTACTCAGGATATCTTCAATGAGTCATTGGCAAAATGGTAAAAAAATGTTGATTTGTTAAATCGGTTAATCGTTAAATCGGTTTTTCAAACGATGAAACAAATAAACGATTAAACAATAATTTCAACGATTAAACAAAAAATAATGAATGTAACTGATTATACATACCTAATAAACAAACCCGATGCCATTACAGAAAAGCAAACGGAGGCATTAGGCAATGTTTTGATTGAATTTCCGTATTTTCAAAGTGCGAGAGCATTGCGATTAAAAGGACTTTACGATCAAAATAGTTTTAAGTATAATTATGCATTAAAAGTTACAGCTGCTCATACTGCAGATCGTTCTGTTTTATTTGATTTTATTACCTCGGAAACTTTTACTCCGATTCAAAATGAGTTTTATGATAAAAAACTTCGTGAGCTTTTAAACATTACTGTTTTTGACAGTGAAGTTGTTTCGCCCGAAGAAATCAAAAAAAGCATAGAAGTTCGAATTGATCCAATTGAGCAATCTATATTAACTTCTATAAAACAAGCTACTTCAACTTCTTTTGAAGAACCAGTAAAAACAGAAGAAATAATTATTGAACCGGTTGAAGAACCAGTTTCAATTCCGGTTGAAGAAACCAAATCGATTGTTTTTGAAGAAGTAGTAAAAGCAGAAGAAACAATTATTGACAAAACTGCTTTGGCTTCGGCTGATGAAAACAAATCAGTTGTTTATGAAGAAGCAACAAAATCAGAAGATATTACCGTTGAAGAATCTGCTGCTCCGATTGAAGAAACTACAGTTTTTGAAGAAATAAAAAACGATAACGAATCAATTGATACTATTAAGGAAGAAACTATTGTTATTCCTGTTAAAGAAACCAAGCACACTTTTTTTGAAGAAGTAATAGAAAGTGAAGAGGAATCTTTTTATCCTAATGTTGAAAAATCTGCGCCAATTTCTGTTGAAGAAACTGAGCCGGTTGTTTTTGAAGATTCTAAAAAATTCAATGAAATTAGAATCGATCCAATAGAAGAATCTATATATAATTCAATTAAAGAAGCAACAACTGTTATTTTTGAAGAGTCAAAACCTTCAGAAAAAGAACCAGCAGTAATTGTATTTGAAGATCTAAAACCTATAGAAGAACAGCCTAAAGAAGTAGCAACGGTTATTTTTGAAGAAGTAAAAACTTTAGAAGAAGAATCTGACGGGGTTACTCCAATTGTTTTGGAAGAGACAAAAACATTTGAAGAAAATCCGAGCGAAGTTATTACTGTTATTCTTGAAGAACCAACCTTTATAGCAGATTTTCAAGAAGTTACATCTGTTGTTTCTGAAGAAGTAAAAACTTTTGAAGAAGAACCTATTAAACTTACAACTGATAGTATTGAAGAGCCGAAAGCAATTGAAGAACAAGCTACGGAAACCCGATTCGAAGAAACGGTGAAAATTGCAGAAGAAAATCTGGAAATTGGAAAACCTTTAGATTTTTCTGTTAACGAAAAACATTCTTTTCAGGAATGGCTGCAATTAGCAAAACCTGAACCTATCGACAGATCTAATGAAACTATTGAAGAAAATATAAAAGAATTCGAAAAAACTGTTGATGCTATCATTGAAACAAAACCAATTGAGGAAAAATTAAAAACACCTGAAAAAACGCATCAACCTCTTACAATTGTACAAACAGAAGATGCTGAGGAAGAAAAAAAGAAAAAAGCACAGATAATCGATAAATTTATAGAAACGAATCCTAAAATTTCGCCCATTAAAGCAACAGCGATAACGCTTCCTCCAATTCAATTTGATATTAATCAGGAAGATAATTCATATTTAATGACAGAGACTTTAGCCCGTGTTTATCTGGAGCAAAAAAAATATACAAAGGCAATCCAAGCATATGAAATATTAATTTTGAAATATCCAGAAAAAATTAGTTTCTTTGCAGACCGTATTTCGGATATAAAGATTTTACAACAAAATAACAATAATAATTAAGCAATGAGCACATTTTCAATTTTTTTAGTTTTAATCACAATAGTTTGTTTTCTATTGATCGTAGTAATCATGGTTCAAAACCCTAAAGGAGGCGGATTGTCGTCTACTATTAGTGGAACTCAAATGTTAGGTGGAGTACAAAAAACAACTGACTTTTTAGATAAAAGTACTTGGACATTAGCTACTATTTTGATTGCTTTAATCTTACTTTCAAGTTTAAGCTTTACAGGATCTTTAAGCGATACTGATTCTAAACTTATTGAAAAAACAGAAGCTCCTGCAACTAATACACCAGCAGCTCCGGTACAACAAACACCTGCTCCGGCAGCACCTGCAGCAAAATAATCATTTTGAAATAATATGAAATGCCAGCCTGTCAAAGCTGGCATTTTTTTTAAGAAATAATGTCAGTTTTTAGAGGATGGCATAATTTCTGAAAGTTCATTGAACATTAAAAACGTATAACTTATAACATTATAAAACCATGGCTTTAAACATTAAACCGCTTTCAGACCGCGTACTTATTGAGCCTGTTGCAGCTGAAACAAAAACTGCATCAGGGATTTTTATTCCGGATACTGCCAAAGAAAAACCACAAAAAGGAACTGTAGTAGCAGTAGGAAATGGATCTAAAGATCACACGATGACCGTAAAAGTTGGCGACACTGTTCTGTATGGTAAATATGCAGGAACAGAATTAAAACTTGAAGGAACTGATTATTTGATTATGCGCGAAGACGATATTCTTGCAATAATCTAAAAATAATAAGTATTAAGTTCTGAGTATTAAGACTCCAGTAACTTGAAACAAACCAAACATTAAACAAAATTTAAAAAAATGGCAAAAGATATAAAATTTGATATTGAAGCACGTGACGGATTAAAACGTGGTGTTGATGCATTAGCAAATGCTGTAAAAGTAACTCTTGGACCAAAAGGTCGTAACGTAATTATTGGTAAATCTTTTGGTGGACCAACTGTTACTAAAGATGGAGTTTCGGTTGCAAAAGAAATCGAATTAAAAGACCCATTAGAAAACATGGGCGCGCAAATGGTTAAAGAAGTTGCTTCTAAAACTAATGATTTAGCGGGTGACGGAACTACAACTGCTACAGTTTTAGCTCAGGCAATTGTAAAAGAAGGTTTGAAAAACGTTGCTGCAGGTGCAAATCCAATGGATTTGAAACGTGGTATCGATAAAGCTGTTGAAGCTATCGTTGCTGATCTTGCAAAACAAGCTAAAGTTGTTGGAAGCGATTCTGATAAAATCAAACAAATTGCTTCTATCTCTGCAAACAACGACGAAGTTATTGGTGAGTTAATCGCTACTGCTTTTGCAAAAGTAGGCAAAGAAGGAGTTATTACTGTTGAAGAAGCTAAAGGAACTGACACTTTCGTGGATGTTGTTGAAGGTATGCAGTTTGACAGAGGATATCTTTCTCCTTACTTCGTAACAAACCCTGAGAAAATGGAAGTTGAATTAGACTCTCCATACATCTTATTATACGACAAAAAAGTATCTTCTTTAAAAGAATTACTACCTGTTTTAGAGCCGGTTGCTCAATCAGGAAAACCATTATTGATTATTGCTGAAGATGTCGACGGAGAAGCTCTTTCAACTCTTGTAGTAAATAAATTAAGAGGTGCTCTTAAAATTGCTGCTGTAAAAGCTCCGGGTTTTGGAGACAGAAGAAAAGCAATGTTAGAAGATATCGCCATCTTAACCGGTGGAACTGTAATTTCTGAAGAAAGAGGTTATACATTAGAAAATACAACTATCGAAATGTTAGGAACTGCAAAAAGAGTTTCTATCGATAAGGACAACACTACAATTGTAAGTGGTGCCGGTGAAGCTGACATTATCAAAAACAGAGTAAACCAAATTAAAGGTCAGATGGAAACTACAACATCTGATTATGATAAAGAAAAATTGCAAGAGCGTTTGGCTAAATTAGCCGGTGGTGTTGCTGTTCTTTATGTTGGTGCAGCTTCTGAAGTTGAAATGAAAGAGAAAAAAGACAGAGTTGACGATGCTTTACACGCAACTCGTGCAGCTGTTGAAGAAGGAATTGTTGCTGGTGGTGGTGTTGCTTTATTAAGAGCAAAAGCTGCGCTGGCAGGTATTAAAGCTGACAACGCTGACGAAGCAACAGGAATTCAGATTGTATCTCGCGCTGTTGAGTCTCCATTAAGAACTATTGTAGAAAATGCAGGTCTTGAAGGTTCTGTAGTTGTTGCAAAAGTTGGTGAAGGTTCTGGTGATTTTGGATATAATGCTAAAACTGATGAATATGTAGACATGCTTAAAGCTGGAATTATCGATCCTAAAAAAGTAACTCGTGTAGCACTTGAAAATGCTGCGTCTGTTGCCGGAATGATCCTTACTACAGAATGTGCATTAATTGATATTAAAGAAGAAAACGGAGGCGGAATGCCAATGGGTGGCGGTATGCCAGGAATGATGTAATCATTCTTAACTTCTTAAAATTTAAAACGCCAGATTTGATCTGGCGTTTTTTTTTTGGCACTCCCGATAGTTTATGGGATAAAATGATTTTTTTTATTTTATAATTGTTTAACATTCTGTTTTTGCTCTTAAAAACGGTTATCGGTAACTTTGCATCTCAATAAATTTCAATAATGAAAAAGCATTTTACCTCTCTTTTATCTTTAACTTTCGTTTTACTTTCATTCCTTTTACAAGCCCAATCTAGCAAAGACACTTATGTTGTATTAGTTTCTATGGATGGATTTCGTTGGGATTATGCAAAGCATTTTCATCTTCAAAATCTAAAACAAATCGCCAAAGAAGGTGTTCACGCCAAATCAATGAAACCATCTTATCCAAGTAAAACTTTTCCAAATCATTATTCGATAGTGACCGGACTTTATCCGGATCATCACGGTATTATTAATAATGTTTTTTATGATGCCACACTAAATGAATCTTTTGCGTTATCGACCAATGCAAAAAATGATTCGAGATTTTATAGTGGAAATCCAATTTGGAATGTCGCTGAACAACAAGGTGTAAAAACAGCTTCATTCTTTTGGCCGGGATCAGATACGGATCAAAAAAGACCCAGTATTTACAAAACCTACGACAATAAAATTCCATACGGAAACAGAATTGATACGGTTATAAAATGGTTAGAACTTCCTGAGAAACAACGTCCGCATTTAATTACTTTATATTTTGACGAACCAGATCATACAGGACACAATTTTGGTCCGCTTTCTCCTGAAAATGAAAAAATGGTTCATAAAATGGATTCCGTTATCGGTCAATTATCATCAAAACTGGATCAATTATCCATCGGAAAACAAATCAATTTAATTATCGTTTCAGATCACGGAATGACGGATATCAGCAATGACAAAAAAGTAGCAATTTTAGATTATTTAAAACCGGAATGGCTGGGTTATAAAGAAGTAATCAACCCAATTATGAGTTTACAGGCAAAACCGGGTTATCAGGATTCTATTGCTAACGCTTTGAAAAAAGTACCAAATATTAAATTCTGGAAATCAGCCGAAGTTCCAAAAAGACTGCATTACGGAACTAATCCGCGTGTACATGATTTTGTTATTGAAGCCAAAAAAGGATATAGTTTAGTAAGTAATAAAACCCAAAACATAAAAGGCGGAACGCATGGTTATGACAATAAGGAAAAAGATATGCATGCTATTTTTTACGCAAAAGGTCCCGCTTTTAAAGTAGATAAAGAAGTTTCTACTTTTCAAAATGTTTCTGTTTACCCTTTAATTGCACATATTTTAGGATTGAAAATTGATGCCGTTGATGGAAAACTCAGTGAAGTTAAAAATATGCTTAAAGAGAACAATTAAAAAGAATGTGCCAATTAGAAAATTAGATAATGAAAATACTAAATCATTATCTAATTTTCTAATTGGCACATTCTCTAATTGAAACATTTCTAATTAAAATCCAGTCGAAACAGAAACTGATTTCCATTTTTCCAATTCACCCTGAACACTTTTAATCTTTTGATTAGCCATATCGTAAGCATCTTGTCCCAAAAATAAGTGTAAAGCAGGATTTTCTTCGTGACTCATTTTGATTAAAGCCTCGGCTAATTTTTCAGGATCTCCTGGCTGATTTTCGTTAATACTATCTTTGTGGGCAATTTCAGATTGTCTCACTTCTTTATATTCTGCAATTGGGTTTTGTGGTAATAATAAAGAACTGTCTTTTAAGAAATCTGTTCTAAAATAACCCGGATATACCAATGTAACATGTACTCCAAATTCTTTTACTTCAGCTGCCAAAGATTCTGTTAAACCGGCAACTGCAAATTTTGTAGAGCAATAAATTCCCCAACCCGGAAATTCTCCATAATATCCTCCAACAGAAGAAATATTAAAAATATGTCCAGATTTATTGGCACGCATATAAGGCATTGTATTTCTGATCACATTTAATAAACCAAAAACATTTACTTCATAATTTTTTCTGGATTCTGCATCTGTCAATTCTTCCAGCGATCCTAATAAACCATAACCTGCATTGTTTACTAAAACATCAATTGTTTTAAAGTGACTTACCGTTACTTCAATGGCATTTTTAACGCTTTGTTCATTTACTAAATCCATTTCCAGAGGAAGAAAATTTTCCGATGGATTTCCTAATACCTTAATTAAGGCGTCTTCACTTCTTGACGTTGCTGCTACTTTGTAACCTTTTGCCAATAATTTTTTTGCTAATTCTAATCCAAGTCCTTTTGACGCACCTGTGATAAACCAAACTTTGTTATTTTCCATGATTTTAATTTTTACATTTAATTATGGTACAAAGTTATTAGTGAAGTGCCTTCTAAAAATTAAAGCAATCAAACAAGAAGTTACGAAAATCAAACAATTTCGGTTATGCGATACGTTTTAGGTGAAACCTGAACATTTTTTTTAAAGAAATTGATAAAATGAGACAATTCTTCGAAGCCCAAACACCACGCAATTTCATTAATATTCCAGTTGGTTTGTTTAAGTAAAATCATGGCTTCCTGAACAATTCTTTCAGAAATGATTTGTGAAGTTGTTTTTCCTGTCGTTTCTTTCAGGGCTTTATTTAAATGATTTACATGTACATTTAACTGACTTGCAAATTCTGAAGGCGAGCGGAAATTGATTTGCTGCGAGATCGATTCTATCGGAAATTGCCTTTCTAATAATTCTAAAAACAAAGAAGAAACCCTGATTGTTGCATTCGATTTACTGTATAATGAAGTAGTTACGGTTTGTGTTTTTAAAGCCAAATGAATGATTTCGAAAACAAGATTTCGAAGCACATCATATTTAAAAGCATAATCTGAATTGATTTCATCAAACATTTTTAAATATACAGTTTTTAAAGATTCTGCCAATTCCATTGAAATAGGAACAATCGGATTTCCGCCGGGCTGAAATAAAGGATATTCTTTTAAATTCCCAAACTGACTAAAAAATGCTTCAGTAAAAATGCAGAAAAATCCCGTTTGATTTTCATCAACCTGTTCCCAATTATATGGAATTTGAGGATTCGCAAAAAACAAAGCCTGATCTTCAATCACAGAAATCTTATCAGCATAATGCACTTTGTTTTTCCCGATGATCAAACTTATTTTATAAAAATCTTTCCGCGTGTAAGGAAATGGTTTACAGATATTACCAACAAAATCATCCAGTTTAAAAACATTAAAATGTCCGATTTCTTTTTTAAGATTCTCGGGCATTCCGTTTACTTTAATTGTGTAAAAATCTTCTAAGGTTTCTGTGAGTTTCATTTGACAAAGTTACGAAAATCAAATTATTTAAATTAGAGAATGTGTCAATTTGATAATTAGAAAATTTGGCAATTAGAAAATGTGATAATTATAATACAATAAAGCCGACAGGTTTTAAAATCTGTCGGGTTTACTAATGTATCGCCCTGAACGAAGTCGAAGGACGCTCCAATTGGCGTGTGGGCTTCGACTTCGCTCAGCCTGAGAAACTAATTCGACTTTGCAGTATTTTTTGTTAAATATTAAGCCCTATAACTTCCGTCCAAATTAATGGACGGAACTATGATAAATTTGTATTACAAAAGTTCTTAACCGGCTTTTTAGAAATTTAGCAAATTAATCCTATCCGAAAATGAAAAAAATTAGAATTAGCCTATATATAATTATTCTTCTTTATGTGATAACCACAATGATTTTTCATGTGGATTTTATGTATAAAAAATCAATATTTTATATTCTCATCGCAGCTTTAATAGTTTTTGATTTGTTGATTCCAATTCTAAAAAGCTATTTTAACCGAATAAAATAACAAACAAGTCAATTAGAAAATTTTATAGATAACGTATAATCATTATCTAATTTTCTAATTGACTCATTTTCTAATCAAGAAACCACTTTATAGGTAGGATCTTCAATAACATTTACATTAATAACGGCATCAGCATTTTTAAGCAAAACCCTGCAATCTTCGCTTAAATGTTTCAATTCGATAATCTTATTTAGCTGACTGTATTTTTTAGTTAAATTATTAAGTGCTTCAATCGCTGACATATCGGCGATACGGCTTTCTTTAAAATCTATAACAACATGCGACGGATCATTTTGCACATCAAACTTTTCCATAAAAGCGGCAATTGAACCAAAAAATAAAGGTCCGTAAATTTCATAATGCTTCACTCCTGCTTCATCAATAAAATGTCTTGCGCGAATGCGTTTAGCACTTTCCCACGCAAAAACCAAAGCTGAAATAATAACCCCAATTAAAACTGCCAAAGCTAAATTGTGCAATACGATAGTAATTACAGCAACGAGAATTCCAACAAAAATATCGTGTTTTGGCATTTTATTAATCACCTTAAAACTTGCCCATTCAAATGTTGTAATTGCTACCATCATCATAACGCCAACTAAAGCTGCCATTGGTAATTTTCCAATTACGGGAGCTCCAAAAAGTATAATTATTAAAATGGTTAAAGCGGCAATTATTCCAGAAAGTCGGGCTCTTGAACCTGCACCAAGATTTACCAAAGTCTGCGCAATCATTGGGCAGCCACCCATTCCGAAAAAGAAACCGTTCAAAATATTTGATCCGCCTTGAGCGATACATTCTCTGTTACTATTTCCGCGCGTTCCGGTAATTTCGTCAACCAAATTCAGCGTAAGCAAACCTTCTGTCAAGCCAACAGCGGCTACAATTACAGAATACGGAAATATCACTTTTAAGGTCTCAAAAGAAACTGGAATATTCGGAATATGAAACGGAGGAAATCCGCCCTGAACAGAAGCAATATCTTCTACCGTTTTTGTCTCGATATTAAAAATTAATACAATTGCAAAAACCACCATAATGGCGACTAAAGAAGCCGGAATTGCTTTTGTAATTTTCGGAAAAAACAAAACAATACCAATTGTAAGTGCAACCAAACCCAGCATAATATAAAGCGGCGTTCCCTGCAGCCACGAAACCTGCCCGTTTATAACCGTTTTAAACTGTTCTAACTGCGACATAAAAATTACAACTGCGAGTCCGTTTACGAAACCAAACATTACAGGTTGCGGCACCAGTCTGATAAATTTTCCGAGTTTAAAAAGTCCGATGCAAATTTGTACTACACCGCCTAATGCCACGGCTGCAAAAACATATTCTATGCCGTGCGATTTCATTAACGCGATCAAAACAATTACTGTTGCTCCTGCTCCACCGGAAATCATTCCGGGTCTTCCGCCAAAAATTGCCGTAACCAAACCTGCAATAAAAGCAGCGTACAAACCAACCAAAGGAGGAAATCCTGCCAAAATTGCAAACGATAACGATTCGGGAATCATTGTCATTGCTACAGTTAAACCTGCCAAAATTTCGTTTTTGTAATTGACCTTTTGTGAAAAGTCGAAGAGAGAGAAAACTTTTTTCATAAGTGCACAAATTTAAAAAAATAATGCGCACAAAGTCAATAAACCTTTCTATCGAAAAAGAGCTTGAAAACAATTAAATAACAAAGCTTTTTAGGACAGCTTATGAAGTAAAAACACTAAAAGCGAAAGAATGAAACTTATCATGACGAGTAAATATAAAAGTTTTACGAAGAAATTATTTCGCCAAAATTATTGATAATCCAATAGAAAAAAACGGGTGTTTATACCCTTTTTTCTACACAAAACTAAATTTTCACTTATTCAAGAGCCACACAAACATATCCCAGACAATTTACATAATCTATGATGTTTCTAGGTTCAAGTTCAACACCTTCAACCCTTAATATTTTATCGCAGTCTTCCAGATCAAAATTAACTTTATAATCAGGAAACTGACTTTGAATCACGGCAATAATATAATTTTTGTCTGCCTCTTTCTGGACATTTGTTTTAAAAACCTCAACAACCATAATTATTTATTTTAAATTACAATAAATCATGAATTTCGATTAAAAAGGATTGTATGATATTCCGACTCTAAAATATCCCTGAGTGTCTTCGCTGTGGTCATAAACATATTTGTTTGTTCGCTCGCCCTTTTCGGTAATTCGCGTGCTTAATACATTATTGACTCCGACTTTAAAAAAACTGATTACTTTTGGCGTAAAACAGTATTCGTAAGTAATGCCGGATTTTAACTCCAACTGATTCAACTCATAAATCCCCTTCAAATTTGAGGTATTCAAATTTAAGTAAAAACTTTCAGAGTTTAATTCAGTACCTAAGGAAATTCTTCCATTTTCTAATAATTCCCTTCTAAACAGTAATCTTTGCGGTAAAATGAAATCAACATCCCACTTTGAGTCTTTAAACTTATGATTATAAGTAAACAAAGGCGTTATCGGAATAATTGCAGAAGGATCCAACATCGCTAAAGCACCAAGTGTAATTGTGGTATTGGCTGTTCGTTTCAAAACCAAATTTGCAGTTACAAATCCTTTTACACGTTGTACACCATCTTCATTTCCGTCAACCGTGGCGGTTGCGTTATAAATAATAGGTTTTTTAAAAAGTGTCGACATATAGGTTGCACTCATTGCAGCAGCCATAAAATGAAAATCTTCTTTCTCTCTTGTATAATTTGTGTTTGAATTATAATTATAAATATCGCCAAAACCGTACGTTTCATATTTATAACGCAATGAACCGGTTAAAATAAGTCGTTTCGATTCTGATACATAAAACGGCACATTAAATGCGACTTTAAGTCTGTTATGATTTTCGATTCTGCCTCTTTCAAAACGATTTCCAAACAACTCCGAATCATAATTTGTTGGTCCTAGTTGTTCGTATTGCACATCTAAAATTCTTGTGGTCGGAAATTTATCTGTAATTACTTTTACCACCGTTTGCATGGGCTGATTCTTTTCCTGCGCCATTATGTGCAAAGATGTACATACAAACAGAACTGAGATGATTCTTTTTCTCATAAATAAGCGTGGTATTTTATTTGGTTTTGAAATGATTGAAACTCTTGGCAAATGTAAATGAGAAGCCTCTTTTATAATAGTATAATTATACTAATGGCGTATTATTTATACCAATGGCGTTCGTATAATTTTTTTATCGTAAGTAGGTATAAACTATAATATTACTCTAATTTTGCCGTTATGAAAATGCTTAAAATCTATCAGAATTTTTTTCTTCGAAACCTTATCGTACACACTTTCATATTTTTGGTGATTTTGGCCTGTGTTTATGACGAATTAAGACTAGATGGACACAGTTGGTCGTATATGATGAGTAAAATAGCAGTTGGTTATTTTCCGTGTATTGTATGGATTACGATTTTCAATCTTTTTATCATTAAACCTTTCTTATTCAAAAAAAAGGCTAAAATATTCTTTGCGCTTTTCGTCATTTACTGGACTTGTTTTTACTTTTTCATGAATTGGTTTTTCCCTCTTATGGGTTTAGGAAATTTCAAAACACTTCAAATATTATCGCTTATTATCAACGGAATGTTTTTTTATTTTATTCATGTTGTGATTACCAAAAAAATCATGGATACAGATAAGGATATTATGAATTTCAAGTCTGAACTTTCATTTTTAAAACAACAGCTTAATCCACATTTTTTGCTGAATGCGATGAATAATTTATACGGAGAATCTCTTGCAGAACCGGATAAAGTTCCGGACAGAATTTTGAATCTTTCCGACATGCTTCGCTACCAAATTGAAGCTACCAAAAAAGATTATGTTTTATTAGATGAAGAAATTGCTTTTATTAAAAAGTATATGGAATATTATACTTTTAGAAATGAAAGACTGGCAATAACCCAAAAATTTGAAGGCAATTTTGACAGCATAGATATTCCGCCATTGTTCTTTTTGCCTTTGGTAGAAAATGCAGTTAAGTTTTCGGCAGAAACTGCTGAACCTTTTATAAATCTTGATTTAAAGGTAAAATGCAATAGTTTATCTTTTACTATAAAAAATAGTTATCTTAATTCCGGCTCCCGAATTTCAGGTACGGGAATTGGTATCGAAAACCTAAAAAGACGTCTCGAAGTTTATGGTTTAAAGCATGAATTGAACTGTAAAAAAGAAAAGAATATCTTTATCGTAAAATTAAATATATGGCACTTACCTACCGCTGTCTTATCATAGATGATGAATCGCCGGCACACAAGGCACTTGCGTCTCATATTTCGAAATTTGAAGATCTGGAACATTCCGGAAGTGCTTTTAACGGAATGGAAGCGATAAAAATGCTCAACGAAAATGCCTACGATATTATTTTTCTGGATATTAATATGCCTGTAATTTCGGGCGTTGAGTTAATGGAATTACAACCCAAAAGACCTTTAACGATTGTTACCACAGCTTATTCTGATTTTGCTCTTTCGGCGTACCAAAACGATGCAATAGATTATTTGCTAAAACCTATTTCGTTTGAAAAATTCTCTAAAGCAATCGAAAAAGCCAAGATTTACTTCTCCGGAAATAGTTTAAAAAAAGAAGACAACTCCTGCGAAAAAGTACTTTCTATTCGCGTAAACGGTCAAATGACAGACATTTTTTTAACGGATATTATTTACATCGAAAGTCTTGGCAATTATATGAAACTCTACAGCACCAAACTCAATTTACCTTTAATTGTGTATGGTTCGCTTTCTAGTATTGCGTCAGAAATTGACAGCAATAATTTTGTTCAGGTGCACCGTTCTTTTATTGTAAACGTTACTAAAATTTCTTCGGTTACTTTTAAATCTTTAACGATGTGTAATAATGAGATTGTTCCTGTAGGACGGAAATACCAGATTTTGTTGGATAGTTTCTTTAGGTAAAAAAGACAGTTTATTTGATCTAAACGCAGATCACACGGATATAGTTACACAACGATTGCGAGGATTTGCAATCCGTAATAAAACCAAAAAGCCACTAAAAAAGTGGCTTTTCTTTATCTACGTTTTACTCAACATCTAGATAGGGGTTTAGAACTTCGGCTAATTGATTTAGCCAGTAAAAACCGTTTTCCAGATTGGGCATTTCCAGTTTAAGGGTTTCGTTTTCTCTCATTACGCTTAGAGCTAATAAGTAATTGAGATGTCGGATTGTCTTTGCCATGGTTTTAGGATCTACAGTTTTGTTGAAAAAATCTGTAAGCCTCAATTCGGCTTCTTTTGAAAGAGTGTTTGTACTCATAATTTTGCATTTTAGGAAATATAAACCCGCATGGCTAAGATGTCCTACGTCGCAAAGAACGTTGCAGTTGTTTCCAATACCGCCACCATACCACACGGGTAAAAATTTTTTTGAGTTCATATTTTTTTTGCATTTAGGACTGCAAAGATAGACAAAAACCCGCGTAATCACTAGAGGTTTCATCATTATTAAAGGATATTCCTAAGCAATATTCCCCAATCCATTCGGCAAAGGTCGGTAAGCATAATAATGCAAAACTTCTTCAATTGCCATTTTTAATGCTTCGTTTATCGGAATTAAAATGACACCCATTCTAAGATCAATTTGTGCGAGTCGCATGTAATAATCAGAAAAAATAGGAACATATATTTCTCTGTTTATAAGTTCTTCTGCTTTGGTGAAGTTTTCAGTTTGTTGTTCTTTTATTATTTTGCAGGTTGCCAATCGCAATTTTCCAAATTTGTCGGTATTTGCCGCATAACCAAAAAGTCGGCATACTAAACCTCGATAACGATAATTGCTGCAACTTCCTTTTTGATATTCTAAAACAGAAATAGATCGATATAAATGACAATTTTTTACCTTATTATTTGTGAGTTCAACTAATGTTTCTTCGGCTTTTCCATTCAAAAATAAATGAAATGCCCAGGGTAAAAATTCTAAAGGTGAGGCGTCTATATTAGGCGTAGAACAACATTTACCACAACCGGCGTTGCAATATATATGTGTGTCTGATTTAAAAGCAGTAATTTCAATTTCAAGTCTTTCAAATAATGCTTCAACCTGCCTAACTTTCTCTTCTATCGCCATCTTTTTTGTGTAAGGTAGGCTAATAGAAATGGCTCATGCTAGTTTCGTGTTTTTATTGAGAAAACAGAAAAAATAAATTCCAAACTTTAGACTCTTGTCTCTTTGAACCTTAAAAAAAACTTAGTTGCTTAAAACTTTTATAATTCTAATTTCTCTTTAAACTTTGTTCGTAAAAAAGCAATTGCTCCTGTAGACCACAAAGCAAGAAAAATCAAAACGGGCTGAAAAAATAATCGAATCAAACGTGCTTCGTCTGTATCGAGTCCAAAAGCGCTTGTTCCGTTTAGATATTGGGCAATATTACCAGGAAAAACTAACAGGTAAAATGTGGCAAGTGCGATTCCAACATATATTCTGTATTTTTTTAGAAACAACATACCAAGACCTAATGCAATTTCTACAATTCCGGAAAGTATTACAACCAAATCTTTATCTACGGGAACCCAATTTGGAACTTGTGCCTGAAAATCGGCTCTCTGAAAAGTAAAGTGACCAAAAGCGGCCGTTATCATAAAGATTCCTAATACTATTCTAAAGAAATTTTGAGTTTTGGTAGTATGTATATTTTCCATTTCAGATTTGATTTAATTTTAATTGAAACATTTTATTAACAAATGATTCTATTCAAATTTACTATAATAATCTATTAATCAGCTTGCATAGTTCTAAGAAAATCCTTGCGTAATATCCATGTTCTGAGTCTTTTTGTTATTTTGAAGCTTTGAATCTTAATATCCAAAAAGTGCCTTACAAACACTTCTGTTCAAAAAAACAATGAACATTAAAATAAATTTCTTACATAAATAAGTATCTTCGCAAAGCCATGAAACGTTAACCCCCCAAATTTAAAGTAGAATGACTTTTTTTAATTTCCTGTTTAAAAATTCAAATTTAGAATGCCCAAGATGTTTGGGAAAAGGATTTGTAGGTCCTGAAGATATACGACGCTTAAATAAGCAATTAAAATGGGCACCCGGTCCATGCGCTTATTGTGATGCGTCTGGAAAAATTACCGAAGAACAGCTCTTAAAAGTACCTGTAGATACTACGTATCTTACTATAGATTTACCGGAATCTGAGATAGAAAAAATAAAAAATGGTGATCCGGAAACTTTAGAAAAAGGAAGACTACAAGAACTTTTTATAGATAATCTAATAAAATATATTGAGCATCAATATCAAAACAATAATATGAATGCTGAAAGTATTGCAGATTTATATTTGAGTACGGAAGATGAAAAAGCGGTTTTTTCGGTAGAAAAAGAAAATTTGCTGCAATACATTTATAAGATAATTGAATTAAAAAAATCGGATCCAAATTAATTCTCGTTTGCTGTAATCTTGTTTATGCTTATAAATCTTACAGTTATGAGTTTTCCAGCTTCAAAAAAAACAAAAACAGGTATAAATACGTGTTGCCAAAACTTTATTTAGTGGTAGACTTGTCTTCTAATAGTTTTGTCTATAAATTATAATTTCCCAAAAGGAAATTATTTAAAGTATTATTTTTTTTGGAGCAATAAAGTGAGATTTCGAATCTGTAATAAGATTGGAAATCTCACTTTTTGTTTCTCCTACTTCGCAAAATTTTCTTCCATAAAAAAGTTAAAAGTAAAAACGCTAATTATTAGTTGATTTTTATAGATTTGCAAATCTACATAGTATCAAAAATCACCGGAAACTATTATAAAATTAAGACAATGAAATTTATTACTTCTACATTTTTATTTTTCATGTTTATTTGTTCCAATTCTTACTCGCAATTAAGTTCAGATCAAATTTTTGAAAGCTTTAAACAGGGAGAACGAACAAACTGTTCATCAATTGCTTTTATTAAGGCTTCTTTAAATGTTTATGGATTAGAGAATCTTTTTATAACTCAAAAAGTAAACGATGGTTTATATAAAATAACGTTGAAAAATAATACGTCGTTTAATTTAAAAAAAGAGGAAATAGATAAAGCCAGATTTTCTGCTGATTTTGTCTATATAAAAGATAATCCTGAGAGCGAAAAAATAACAGAATATGCTGTATTGACATACGCTGTAATGGCAAAATGCAGACAAATTATTGAGAAAATCGACACTTTTGAAAAAGCTATGGACGATTTAGAAGATGGTGAAGTTTATACACCAACCATTTATAAATATTTAGGTTTTGAAAAAGGCAAACAGATTCAAAAGCTAAAACGACAATCCGGAAGTGAATTTTGTGGCGTTGTGGCCTGGTCAACAGCACACGCAGTTTTTGTTTGCGAAGATTTTATGGATTATTATGGCAACAAAAAAAGTTTGTGGCCTCAATATCCCAGCCGTTTTAGAATCATTAAGTCGTAAAGTTTTTTTAATTGCAGAGTTTGCATGTAAACCTTTGTCGAGTTTCTTGCGAAGATCCTTCCTCCGTCAGGATGACATACTTTGTGGTTATGTTGTGAATGTTTCCCTATTTCCTTGAGCCTTTGCTCCTTTCTTCCTTTGTTCCTTTCTTCCTTTCTTCCTTTCTTCCTTTGTTCCTCTAAACCTATGCTCCCTCTAAACCTATGCTCCCTTTTAAAAAAAACCTTTGTATCTTTGAACCTTAGTCCCTCAGAACCTACAAAATATGACACGAGAACATTATATTCCCTTTAATAAGGAATTTTTACTCGAACAACAAATCGCTGCTTTCACCGAAGACAAAAAAAAGGTTGATGATTTTAAAAAACTATTCGATATTATCGAACATTATTATCATTATGAAGCTTTTAATCTTAACCGAAATTTAAAACAAAACTACGCTTTATTCGATCCAGATTTGAGTTTGAAAGAACGCGAAAGTTTTATTGGTAAAAGTGATTTTGGTGTTTTTAAAGAAACGCTTCGTCAGGTTTTGGAGCGCGGTAATTATACCCGAATCGATAAGGAAACTTTAGACAAAGCTTTTAAAGATTCTGATTTAATTGGTTTAAATCTTTCTATAGATTTTAATGCTTTTAAAGATTACGAATTGTACGTTCGAGGCAGTCATAAAGCCAAAGAAAAAGTAAAGAAATATATTTTCTGGAAGAAAGAAATCGAGATCGAATATTATGATCGCGTTATGATTTACCTCAATTATAACGAAGCCGATTATCTGAAAGAAAACAAAGTCAAACTTGGAAAAATGCCTATTGATCCGGGTTCAATTGGGTTAAAAATTTTTAAGCGTGTTCCTAAAAACGATCTTGAAACTATTTTTCCAAATGCCATTCCCAGAATGTCTTTGAAAGACAAAATGCTGCTTTGGGTTCCGGGGATTTTTGGTGGTATTTCGTTATTAAGTGCAAAGGTAGCTCCGGCGTTGATTAATATGTATACTGCGTATGAAACCGGCGAAACAATCGATTTACTCAACAGCAAAACATCTTTGAATCAGGGATTAATCGCGCTGGGAATTTTATCTGCTTATTGTTTTCGCCAATACAATAATTTTATAAATAAGAAAATCAGGTATTCAAAAATGCTTTCGGATAGTTTGTACTTTAAAAATCTTGGAAATAATAGCGGCGCTTTTTATTCGCTGCTAAACTCATCTGAAGAAGAAGTGCTCAAAGAAACTATTCTTGCATATGCTTTTTTACAAAAAAGCGAGAATCCTTTAACTGCCGAAGAACTCGATCATCAAATTGAATCTTGGTTTAAAACAAGATTACATACTGATCTTGATTTTGATGTAACAGATGCTTTATTGAAACTTAAAAATATTGGCCTTGGTACTGAAACAAATGGAAAATGGGAAGTGATTCCGTTAGACAAAGCACTAATTCAAATTGATGAATTATGGGATAATGTTTTTGATTATAATCAGAAGTAAAATTTAAGTATGATATTGTAATTTCGAGGAACGACAAAACAAAAAAAGAGAACTTTAAGGTTCTCTTTTTTTGTTTTATAATCTTGATAAGTTATTCATTTTCAACCTCAACAAGATCTTCTATGCTTTCGCCTGCATCTCCCACGGCAACAATTTCTGGTTTAGAAGCTTTTAGTGCATTAAATCTTTCTAATTGTTCTAAATCTCCTTCTTCGCCACTAAAATATGGAAAAACGTCCATAATTGGCGATTCAGAAATTGCGGGAATTGTGTAGTCGCCCATTGTGTTTTTCATTGCCGCAATCGTATTGTCGTACGCCTCTTTTACATCGTTTGCCTGAACTAACAAGTACATATTTGTTTTGCGTTCTTTACCGCTTTCTTCATCATAAGCCATTAAAGTAACTTTCGATTTAAACCATCGATCGGCATTTTCAAAAGGATGAATTTCGGCATAATTTGCCACTTTTATATTCGTGATTTTAAATTCTTCGCTTACATATGCCTTCATTTCTTCATTAATTCTGCTTTCGGCTTCTGTATACGATATCGCATCTACCAAGTAAGGTTCTGTAGTAACCTTTTGTGTTCCGATATCATCTGTTTTTCTATATTTTACTTTGCATTCGTACCAAGTTGCGCTCATTTTTCATTTTTTTTAAGGATGCCAAAGATAGATTTTAAAGAAAATAAAACTCTTAAATTCTAAAAATAGATATTCACAATCGTAGTTAAATTTTCGTATCGGTTCTTTCTTTCATCCTGAAGTTACTTTTTGCCTTTCATTTAACTAATTCCGGAACGGGTTAATGTTTATATTTTTTTGATTTAAAACAAACTCAGAAAAATTTAATAGATTTGTTATCTATCTAAACCCAAAAAAATGAGAACATTAGACCAATGGTTTGACGAATATGCCGTAAGTCATCAAAACCCAAAAAACAAAGCAATACACTATGTTTGTGTTCCGGCAATTTACTTTTCGATTGTAGGATTACTGATGAGTATTCCGAGTGGCTTTATCGCCAATACTTTAAAACTGAATGCGCCAATTATAGAAAACTGGGCTGTTGTTGTTTTGCTTTTTGTGCTCATTTTTTACATTCGGTTATCTGTTGCAATGGCAATCAAAATCGCTATTTTTTCTGCAATTTGCTTGGTGGTGAATTATTATATTGGGCAATTTCTACCGTTATGGATATTCTCTATTGGCGTGTTTATTATCGCATGGATTGGTCAATTTTACGGACATAATATTGAAGGCAAAAAACCTTCGTTTTTAAAAGATCTTCAATTTTTAATGATTGGTCCGGCGTGGGTTGTGGAGAATTTGTTTTCGAGAAAATAGTGATTTAAATAACACAAAATAACTGATTTCTATATTAATGCAACGTCTATGAGAATAAACAACACAGAAATCGAAATCGAGCGCGATGATATTTTTACTTACAGAAGAATCAGGCGTGCCATTGGTTATTTAGGAATAAGCATGCCGATACTTTTGGTTGGTTTGTCTTTTATTTCTTTTTTCAAAACACAGGTTCAGCCTTCAATTAGTCATTATTATTTCACTAATCTCAGGGAAATTTTCACAGGAACTTTGTGTGCTGTTGGTTTATTTTTGATTTGCTACAAAGGTACCAGCAATGCTTCGATCTGGAAAAATGATAACTTGCTAACTAATATCGCCGGAATTATGGCTATTGGTGTAGCGTTAATTCCAATGAATCCGGATGATTTTGCGATTAAAATTTACACACTGATTCCTTATCCTGAAAAATGGCTGGGATGGCTTCATTATAGTTTTGCAGCTTTACTGTTTTTAATCATGGCTTTATTGTCGATTAACGTTTTTACGATTGGTCAGAAAAATGAAACGAGAGATCCTAAAAGCATTCTTAACGAGAATAATATTTACAGATCTTGCGGTTATTCGATACTTGTTTTTGTGGTTATGGTTCCTGTTTCCGAAACCTTGAAATTGTTTACGTATTCAACTTTACTTTTTGAGGCGCTTGCTCTTTTTGCTTTCGGAATTGCATGGCTGATAAAAGGACGGGCTCTTGGTGATAAAGGTATGATTGGTAAAAAATTATATCAGGAGAATAATCCTGTTGATACTGAAAAAGTTTTTGAAGAATAAAGGTTTTGCCGAAGTCTGATTTTGAATGGTATATATTTTTGAAATCTATAACTTGACGACAGACTCACTATGGGAATAGAAGAAGAGAATACAAATAGATGATACGTATTTAAAATATGTCAAAACCAAAAAAGCCAGTGAAATTATATCACTGGCTTTTGTTTGAAAACATATTAAATTCTTTCCTCTACTAAAGAACTTATATGCTTTTTTCAAATTCTTTATTTTATTTTATAATTCAATCCAACTTCAAAAGTATTGTTTGCATAAGCGCCCAAACTTCCAAAATATTTAGAGTAAGCAAGGAAAATACCTAAATCATCAACTGAAATTCCAAATGCTGTCGAAACAGTTTTATTGGTGTGGTAAAATGCAGATATATTCATCTTGTAATCCGGAAAATTAAATCTTCCACCCATGTCTAAAATATCTTTGTGTCCTTTAATACCTCTGTACGCAACTAATGGCTCAATATTTAAGTTTTCATCGTAATTTGATAATAATATCTTGTAACTAACGGCTGAATAAAAAGTAGAGCGATCTGCGTAATTTTGCACACCATTATCATTTTCATAGAACAAATTATGAAGTTTTGGCACTGATGCCTGAACTGTCAATAATCTGTCGGTATATGCAATACCTAAATCTCCATCTAATTTTACTCCTTCATTAAAATTTTGCAAAACAGCATCATCTTTATCACCTATCACTTTACCATAATCAATTGAAGCAAATTTTGCTCCTGCAGATATCCCGAAATGAAGCTTTTCTTCTGCTCCTATTGGCAAATGATAAGCATAGGTTCCCATTATTCTTGTTCTGTTAATTAAACCGGCTCTGTCGCTTGTTACATTTAATCCAAGTCCGGTTCTGTTTCCAGAATTGTATTCAAAAGTTGCATTCATCAATATCGGATTCCCCGGAACTTCGTCCCATTGTCTTTGGTATCCTAAGTTCAGTTTTGCCCCTTCCTCTAACCCTGCCATAGCAGGGTTATTAATATACTGATTTTGAAAATACATGGCCTCGTATTCTGTTAACTGCGCATTTGCGGAGTTTGTTCCTACTATTAGCAGGAACAAAATTGCCTGTAAATAGACTGTTTTTATTGATTTTATCTTCATTGTATTGATGTCTGTGTGGTTGTCTTCTAACCACTTTTACTATTTTTAGTTTCTTTTGCTCTAGATTCTTAGTTTCTAATGATTGAAATGAATCCTTTCATTTTAGGTGAACCATTTCCTAAATCAATTAGGTAGTAATAAGTATCTTCATTAACCGGAGATCCTTTAAAAGTACCATCCCAATCGTTGTTATAATTATTTTTAGAATACACCAATCTTGCTGCTCTGTCAAAAACTTTAACTGAATTATTTGGATATTTATCCAGACCGTCAATTATCCAATAGTCATTTTTACCATCTCCGTTTGGAGTTATTACATTTGTTGGCACAATTGCTTGTGGTCCTTCATCTGCTCTGTTTACAATAACTGTATACGTTTCTTTTGTTCCATCTTCTGCAGTAACAACTACTGTAATTATATTGTCTCCTACTTTTAAATCTATTGGAGCAGTAGGATCAACAGTTACACCGTCAACGATCATTTCTACTTTTGCAGTTGGATCTATTGGAGTTGGTGTAATTACAATTGAATTAGTTTCATTTGGCACATCTACTCTGTAATCTTTTGTATCTGTATTAAATGCCGGGCTTAAATCTCCGTCACTTAAAGCAATATCTGCTAAACCTGCATTACCGGAAGGCTCTCTTGTAACGATTACTGTATAAGTAGTTGTAGTTCCATCCTGAGCTGTAACTACAGTAGTAATTTCATTTTTACCTACTTGTAAATCAATTTCACCAGAAGATTTTCCACTCGGTACTTCTTTTCCATTTACGGTTACTGTCGCTGTAGTATCTGCAGTAGTTGGCGTTACTTTAATAGTTGTAACATCATTAGGAACAGTAGTGTCGTATTTTGTAACTCCTTCTTCAAAAACCGGACTTAATGTACCTTCGCTGATCGCTAAGTCTGTCAAACCTGAATTATTAGATAAAGGTGCTGCTTCTCTGGTAACAACTACTGTATAAGTAGTAATTGTACCGTCCTGAGCTGTAACTACGGTTGTAATCGTATTCTCACCAACTTTTAATGGAAGATCTGCCGAAGCAGTTCCACTAGGTACTTCCACTCCATCTATAGTTACTTTTGCTGTAGAATCAGCTGTAACTGGCGTAGCAGTTATATTTTCAACATTATAAGGTACTGTTGCTGTATAAGCTATATTTCCTTCTGTAAAACCAGGCTCTAACTTACCTTCACTAATCGCTAAGTCTGTCAAACCTGAATTATTAGATAAAGGTGCTGCTTCTCTGGTAACAACTACTGTATAAGTAGTAATTGTACCGTCCTGAGCTGTAACTACGGTTGTAATCGTATTCTCACCAACTTTTAATGGAAGATCTGCCGAAGCAGTTCCACTAGGTACTTCCACTCCATCTATAGTTACTTTTGCTGTAGAATCAGCTGTAACTGGCGTAGCAGTTATATTTTCAACATTATAAGGTACTGTTGCTGTATAAGCTGTATTTCCTTCTGTAAAACCAGGCTCTAACTTACCTTCACTAATCGCTAAATCTGTTAAACCTGAATTATTAGAAAGAGGAGCTTCTTCTCTTTTAACAATTATTTCATACGTTTCTTGTGTAATACCATCTTCAGCTGTAACCTCAATCTTAATTACATTATCTCCTACTTTTAAATCTAATGGATTTAAAGGATCAATCGTTACTCCCTCAATTGTCATTACAACAGTTGCATATGGGCTGTGTGGTATTGGATTAATTACAATTGAATCAGTGCTATTTGGAACCTCTATAGTGTAACCTTTTTTAGCCGGATCAAAAGCTGGAACTATGTCCTCTTTATTAACAATAATATCAGATAAATTAGCATCACTTGAAGGAAGTACCTCTAAAATACCAGCAACAAATGTAATTTCATAATTTTTAGAAGCTGCTCCGCTAACCGTAATAGGATAATTTCCTATTATGCTTTCAGTAACTGCCGTAGTTGTAATGACAGGTTTAGTAAAAGTCAAACTCTCTTCGTTATCTCCATCTATAAAGCCAGAATATTTTACGGTTAAAATTGGATTCTTTTCGCCGTGTGTTTTTTCAACTCTATCTGCTGTGATAATTAATTCTTTAGCAAAAACATCTAAAATTCCAGTTTGCTTGTAATCAAAAGTATAGTTTGGTGAATCTGCTCCACTAGCTATAATTTTATATTTTTCTACCGGACTTTGTTTTGTAGCCTCAGTCTCAATTTTAAATAATGGACCTAAGCTTGCTACTGCATCTCCGTTTTTAAAACCAACATAATTAGCTGTGAAAACTGGATTATCTGATCCGTAAGCTCTACTATCACTATTCGTGGTAATTGTTAAGACAGCTTTATCAATAGTTAAGATTCCTTTTTGCCCATAAGTAATATCATAGTTTAATGAATTTGCTCCACTAAATGTGATGTTATATTGTTTTGCTGCACTTCCTTTAACCGCTGTTGTTTCAATTTTAAAGGATGTGCCTAAACTTGCTGTAGTATCATTATTTACGAATTTATCATAAGTTGCTGTTAAAACTGGAATTTCATCTCCATATTTTATATTCTTATTCTCTGTTGTGATTTTTAACGGTGCTTTATCTACTGTACTTGTTGGAATTGGTATCGTTATCGGAGTTGTACCAGTACTTGTTAAAACTATATCTCCAGAATAATTTTTTGCATCAATTGTTCCTTTTAATCGAACATATGCTATTGTATTGGCGATATAACCTGCTGGACCTATCGTAATTGTATTAGAAAAATTAGTTCCATCTGTGCTTACTTCAAATCCTGCAGGCGTAGTAACTAAAATTCCTCCAACAATATCAGTACCTGATATAGTAAAAGTTTTTGGTGCTGATGGCGTACCATAAACAGAAGTCATTGCTGCTATACTATTAGTATTTACTACTATTGTAGGGCCAACATTTACAATACCATTATTAAGAATAAAATAAGAATCGTTTTTATTAACTGCGTTCGAATTTTTACTTCCCCATGATCCACCAGCTTGAGCAGCGTCTCCTAGTTTTATATATTTTGCCTTATGCACCAAATTAGCAGTTAGATCAGCAAATACTCCTGACGATATCGAAAAAGTTTCACTTATAGTAGTTGTAGCTCCAAAAGTTTTAATTCCGGTTCCAGACAATTTAAGATTATTATATATCAGTGATCCCGTTCCTAAATTTTGTGCTGCTCCATTAAACTCTACTGTACTGGTTCCCGCATTAAAACTGCCTCCAGTACCTACTACATTACCTGCTATTTTTAAAATAGAGGAACCTGCATTTAATGTTCCCTGAGTTCTGGTCCAGTCAGAAGAAAATGTATGAGTTAGACCTGAGCCTAGATTAAGTGTTCCTAAGCCATTAATCGTTAATTGTTTTGTCTCTATTTTTCCTATAAAAGTTGCAATACCAGCACTTTTAATCATAGCAATACCTTCTGTAGATGTAAAACTAGCTATGGTCTGATTAACACCACCTGTTAAATAAACAAATTTATCAGTAGTTAAAGAACCCCAGTTATTGATAAAGTTACCTCCAAAATATAATTCCGTATTAGTTACTGCTAACGAAGCCTCCTCATTTATAATAAAAGGAACTCCATCGTTAAATCTTTTTTCTGCTGCAGTAGGACTATTTAAAGCAACCGTACTACCTTGAATAATTTCAATTCCTCCTTTTGCAGCAAATGGCGTAATCCATTCCGGACCTGCCGTGGTGGATACTGCACTATATTTTAAAGCAGCATTGTTACCATAAGTTGGCGCAGCAGAAGCTTTTGCGGCACCTGCCATAGTAAAGGTAGCGTTTACCAGTACTCCAGGAGTTATGGTTCTGACACCACTACCTGATAGCGTTAAGTTATGATAAGTATATGTGCCTACATTTCGTGTCCCTGTACCATTATAAGTTACAGTTCCCATTCCAATGGCATTTAACGTTCCGCCGTTCATTATTCCTCCTATTGTTAAATTTCCGAGACCGGTAAAAGTCACGTCATTTTGAAGAGCGGTACCAGTCATTACAATATTTCCTGTTACACTTACTGTTCCACCCTCAATTTTTAAACTACAATCGCTGGTTGCATCACCTCCGGTATTGTTCATTGTTATTGATGCTGTAGAAAACGATCCTGTTTTTACAGTAAGAACAACAACACTACCTGAAGTTGAATTTGTCAACATAAGGGCAGCACAAGATGTTCCTAATTCAGATATTTCAGGCTGATTATCGGCATTTGTTATTAGTACATCATCAAGAGGTGTAGGTACATTTCCAGTATCCCAGTTCGAACCTTCTTCCCAGGCAGAACTCGTAGCTCCTGTCCATGTTTTTAATGTTTGCCCGTATCCTATATTAAATAAAAGAAAGGCTAATACGATAAGTAAATTTTTGTTCATTTTTATTTTATTTCTCTTCATTTCTGTTTTTAGTTTTTAATTCATTTTGCTAATTTTCTCCTCATCCATTTTTTTTGTTTTTAACTCATTTTTTAATTACTTTTTAATTTCATTTTCTAATTTTTAAACTAATGCCATTTTTAAAAAACAATCGGCCATAATTCACTCATTGCTTAATTTTTAAAATTCTCATAAAAAATCATTGTGATAAATGATTGCTGTTTTGGATAAAAAAGAAGCAGAAAGCATAATACGCTGATTGCAAAACTATTGCGGATAAATACCCTGAATCCCTTTAGATCCAAGGGATGCCGTTATTTAGTTATTCAAATATTGCAACTATTAAGGATGTAATTGCTCCTTTAAAAGTTTTTAGTTTGACAGATAAAGGCATTTATTGCAAATAGTAGAATTGTAGAAAAGGCAGTAAGAAATATGATATAATGATGGAACAAAATCTATAGGTTAACAGCAAAGTATTTTAACTTGATACTTTAATAGGTAAATCAAATAGAATTACTAGCCAAGTGATGTTTGAAAATCGGATGAAGAAAGAGCAATAAATAAGAATAAATTTAAACTCACATAAAACAAATGAGGTAGTCTTTTTTTAGGCAATAAAAAAAGGCAAAATATATTAGTGTATATTTTGCCTTTTATTGTAACTGGATTTATTCTCTTCTAAAGTAATAAAATTGTAAAAGAAAGTCGAAATGAAAACATTGCAGTATAAACTATAGTTTGCAGCAAAGAATATTGAACAATAAAGTTTCTATTAAACCAAATGCCTTAGCCCTGACAGAAGCGGCATCCTTTGCTTTCCTTCTTTAGGAAAGTAAAGATATAGTGGATGGCAGGAAATAGCTCCTAATAAAAAAACCACTTATCTTTCGACAAGTGGCTTTTTAATCTAATCTCAAAAATATTTAATACATTACTTTTTTAGTCTCGATATGACTGTTACTAAGCACTACTTTTACAATTAAGACCTGATTGCTTGCTCGTAAATTATCGATACTTAATTTAGAATCTCCTACTGCATTTTTCCTGTAGATTAAATTACCGGAAACATCGTAAACAAATACATTATCGATATTTTGATTAAAAGTATCGATATTAATTTCTTTGTTTAAAACCGATACCAAAACATTATTATCCGACGATTCAGAAGTTACTTTAGTTTTAGTCGTTTTTTCTTGTGCAGGAGCATAAGGAACTACAGCAATTTCTGATTCTGCAGATCCACAGTCAGTATCGTTATTGGTCACTGAAAAAGTATATGAATCTTCACCAAGAGCAGTAATAAATGTATTTTCACCACTCCCACGTTGCAAGGATTGACGTCCCCCAGACATTGGAGTGACCAATATTACCCATTCACCCAATGGCAGCCCGCTTAGAGCAACGGTTCCTAGAGGACCGTTGGGTAAAGCTGGAGTGATTTCGCCAATAATAGGAGCTGTTGGCGACGCTTTAATTACAATAGATACCGCATGAGAACCCACACAAGGGGCATCAACAATATATAGTGTTCCGGAATAAGTTCCCGGCTGGGCATTTGCAGAAATTTGAATTGTTTCTATAAGACCTCCTATTCCTTCAAATTCATACGGAGTGCTAGGCTGGTCATCCAATAAAGCATCATTTGCCGTTTGATTCCAGTCAATATAATAACTGGTAGGATTACCTGAAACGATAGAATATTCTAATACTGCATTTTGCAAATCACTACTCGCACAAACGGGTCTAATTACATCATATATAGTAATTGAAGGGGATTTGCCAATCTTTAAAGTAAAAGCCAAAGGACTACTCATGTCGCCATTTGCATTTTTTACCGTTAATGTTCCACTGTATGTCGCTGAAGTTGTTCCTACAGGAACAAAAATCTTAATTGGAGTAGCAGGTAACGCAACATCAGTGACTGGTGTAAAGTTATTAGTTGGCGATGAATCCCAAACTATACTATATGTTACAGGAGATCCCGTTGTATTATCGTAAGGTAAATTCGCATAGTGTGAATAGGTATACTCATCCAAACAATATTGTATTGCAGAATTTGTTAACTCGATAGTTGGTACACTATTTACAGTAACAGTGGTTGGTTCTGAATTTATAACAGCACAATCACCACTCTGAACAACAGCTCTAAATTGTGTAGTTTGCGTTAATGATCCTGAAGTATATGTAGTATCTGTATTGGCTATATCTGTCCACGTCCATTCTGTAAAAGGACTAATTGCTGATTGCCATTTAACAACTGATCCTGTTTGACCTGACAGGGTTAACAAACCACTTGTGTCTCCGGAATTAATTGTCGCACCTCCGCTTACTGCTCCTCCAACTGTTGCAGGTGAAATTGTAATGCGTATGCTATATCCTCCGGTACAATGTTCATTGGTGTAATAAATTACACCAGAGTAAGTTCCGGGAAGCGCATTTGCAGATATTTCATTTGTTTCGAGAATACCCTCTTCTGCAAATTTATATGCAGTAACAGGCTGATCATTTAGCAAAGCAGCATTTGCTGTATCATCCCAGTCAATATAATATTCGGTGGGATTGCCTGTCGTACCAAAATATTGCAATGAGAAATATTGCAGGCTTGTACTTGCACACACAGAAGGAACTTCGTGAGTTGTATAAATTTGAGGGACTTCATGTATTTTTACAGTAAAATCAAATCCCGGACTGCTAATCCCACTTGAATTTTTTATGGTCAATGTGCCTGTGTAAGTCCCCGGATCTGTTTCTGCGGGAATAATAATACTGAGACTAGGGGTCAAAGCTGCATCAGTAACCGCTGCAAAACTATTTGCAGGAGATGAATTCCAGACAATGCTATACGTTGTTCCAGTCCCGGTAGTTTCTGTGTAATGTAATGGCACAAATGTTGAAAATTGACGAGTAGAACAAGACTCAATCAATAATACGTCTGTTATTTGTGGAGTACTATCTACAGTAACAATTGTTGATGCTGAATTTATTTCACTACAAACACCACTCTTAACAACAGCTCTAAATTGAGTAGTTTCGGTTAATGCTCCTGAAGTATAAGTCGTATTTGTATTCGCAATATCTATCCATGTTGTAAACGGACTTACAGAAGATTGCCATTTAACAACTGATCCTGTATGACCTGATAAGGTTAACAAATCACTTGTGCTTCCGTAATTAATTGTTGTACCTCCGCTTACTGTTCCACCAATAGTTTTAGGTGAAATTGTTATAGATACCGGATATGATCCGTTACAATGTTCATTTGCCAAATAAATTGTACCAGAGTAAGTTCCGGGAAGCGCATTTGCAGATATTTCAATTGTTTCGAGAATACCCTCTTCTGCAAATTTATATGGAGTAACAGGCTGATCATTTAGCAAACTAGCATTTGCTGTATTGTCCCAATCAATAAAATATTCGGTGGCATTGCCTGTACCATTAAAATATTGCAATGATGTATATTGCAGGCTTGTACTTGCACACACAGAAGTAATTGGCTGAGGTATAACAACTTGAGGGATCTCATTTAATTTTACAGTAAAATCAAATCCCGGACTGCTAATCCCACTTGAATTTTTTATGGTCAATATGCCTGTGTAAGTCCCGGGAACTGTTCCTGCAGGAATAATAATACTGAGCGGACTAGGTGTCAAAACTGCATCAGTAACCGCTGCAAAACTATTTGCAGGAGATGAATTCCAGACGATGCTATACGTTGTTCCTGTACCGGTAGTTTCTGTGTAATGCAATGGCATAAATATTGAAAATTGACGAGTAACAAAACAAGTCTCAAGTACAAATACATCTGTTATTTGTGGAGCACTATCTACAGTAACAGTTGTTGCTGCTGAATTTACTTCACTACAACTCTGAACAACAGCTCTAAATTGTGTAGTTTCTGTTAATGCTCCAGAAGTATAGGTCGTATTTGTATTCGCAATATCTGACCATGTTGTAAACGGACTTACTGAAGATTGCCATTTAACAACTGATCCAGTATGACCAGACAAGGTTAACAAACCGCTTGTGCTTCCTGAATTAATTGTTGTCCCTCCGCTTACTGTTCCGCCAACTGTTGCAGGTGAAATCGTTATAGATACAGGAGCCGATCCCTCACAATTACTGTTCTTAACATAAAGTATACCTGAGTATGTTCCTGGCGTAACATTTGGTGATACCTCAATTGTATTGTTAATACCACCGCCTGGTGAAAAATTAAATGGGGTAAGTTCCTGATCTGTCAAGAATGCCGCATTTGCTGTATCGTTCCAATCAATTCTATATGCTGTGGGAGCATCGGTACTTTGAGTATAAACAAGTGATGTAGTTTCTATTCCCCCACTTTTACAAACTGAAGTAATTGTTCCTTCTGTAGTAATTGTAGGAGTTTTAATTACAGTTAGAGTAAAAATATTCCCCGGATTACTAACAGCTCCATTTGTGTTTTTTACAGTTACTGTTCCTGTATAAGTTCCGGGTAATGTTCCGGCAGGAACTGCAATTTGTAATGGGGTGGCTACCACTAACGCTACATCAGTAACTGCTGCAAAACTATTGGGTGGAGAAGAATTCCAAATAATACTATAAGTAGTTAGTGATCCCGAATCCCAGCCACGTTCCAGAGTTGTAGTTTTTGCAATACTGCTGGAACAGACATTTGAAGTAGAATTTGCCAGCTGTATTGTTGGAGCAGTATTTACAGTAACAGTTGTTGCCGTAGAATATTCCGGATCACAATATACACTTTCGACAACAGCTCTAAACTGAGTAGTTTGTGTTAATGGACCGGAAGTATACTGTGTACTAGTATTCGCTATATCCATCCATACCGTAAAAGGACTTACTGAGGATTGCCAATTAGTAGGTTCTCCTATACTGCCTGACAAGGTTAACAAACCACTTGTACTTCCTGAATTAATTGTAGTACCACCGCTTACTGTTCCTCCTACGGTTGCCGGCAGTATTACTATGCCAGCTACATTATTACTGGTCAATGTAGAAGAACAAGATACAGAAGCAAGTTTAGTAATTGTTATTTCACAAAATCCATTTGTAGAACTTAATCCTACTGCCTGAAAGTCTCCTGTACCAGCTGTAGTAACGGTTAAATTTGCAGTTAATCCAGTAGCACTTGGATTGCTTCTGTTATACGTTACCACATAAGTACCAACTGGTAATGATGAAGTGCTAGAATTTATTGTTACTGTAGATTCATGATTACCGGCAGCACAAATCTTTGTTGCACTTAGACTTGTTATACTATAAGTTGGACAAGTATACGCAATAATTACTTTACCCGCAGCGCCAGATCCGCCAGCCTGAGAGGTACCAAGTGCTGAATTGATTGCACCACTACCGCCGCCGCCGGGTGCTGAACCTGAATTACCGGGTGCAGTACCTAAAATTAAACTTCCAACTGCAGGACCGCCCGCACCTCCAAAATTTGCTCCGGCACCTCCGGCACCAGACGTTAAAAGTATAGACAATAGCGACCATGTATTACCATTAACGCCATTCAAACCTGCAAACTTAATTGTTCCTGTCGATGCAGCAACTGTTCCGCCAATGCCGCCTAGTGGTGTGCCTCCGGCATTATTAGCGCCACCGCCAGATCCTCCGGCTGCAGAAAGCAATAAATCATAAGCTGTGGCAACTGAAGAATTCAATCCAGCTGTACCATTAGATCCCGTAGATCCCGGGGTTGAGCCTGCAACAGTTGCATATAGGGTTTCGCCCGGAGTAACCGGAAGTGTAGCACTTGCATAAGCTCCTCCACCTCCACCGGCGGCACCTCGCCCAAAAAGCAATCCAGCACCACTGGCACCTCCGCCAGATCCTCCTCCGCCCCAAGCCTGAGAACTAATACTGGTAACACCAGCAGGGACTACCAAAGTACCATTGGCTGTAAATGTTTTGATGGTCTGAGAGCTCTGCGACCATGAAAACGTAATAATTAAAACGAGTAACAAAGATAATTTTAGCTTCATAATAAAAGTTTTTAAAAATGAAAAAATCAGTGAATTCTTTGATAATGTGGAGAAGATGGCATATAGAAAATAGAGAGGATTAAAATGCCGTTTTATACCTTATTATATATAATACATAACATATTGATATACAGTGTTTTACAAAAAAGCCATGTGAAATTAACAAATAAATTCTGAAAATAATTCTATTAATATGTATATATTTAGGTATTACAACAGATATATTGCCATTTATGTCAGATTATTAACACATTATATATTAATACTTCGAAAAAACAATTTGTAGGAAGAATATTAAATTCTAATAAATTAACTTTTAAATAAAAATGGAACAAAAAGAAGTATCTCTTTGTTCCATTTTATGATTTGAGGATAAATTATTCAATAAGTGATTTTAATTTCGTGAAATAATCAATTGTCTATTAGATATAAACAATACTCAAATAAAAAATCCGTAAGCCATTAAATAAATGACTTACGGATTTTATTTGTTTAAAAAAGTGACCGCGGAGGGGTTCGAACCCCCAACCCTCAGAGCCGAAATCTGATATTCTATCCAGTTGAACTACGCGGTCTTTTGATTATGATTTTAGATTTTAGAGTTCAGATTTTAGATTACTGATTGGAATCTAAAATCTGAACTCTAAAATTAATATTATTTAAACTAAAAGTTTCTTTACAATTGCAGAAATTGTTTTTCCTTCAGCAGTTCCACCTAATTGTGCAGAAGCCAATCCCATAACTTTACCCATTGAAGCAATTCCCGAAGCTCCGGTTTCAGCGATGATTTTTGCAACCACAGCTTCTACTTCTTCTTCGCTTAATTGTGCAGGAAGGAATTTTTCGATTACAGCAACCTGAGCTAATTCCGGTTCAGCCAAATCAGGACGATTTTGTTCTGTAAAAATTCTTGCGCTTTCTTTACGGGTTTTAACCAATCTTTGAAGCAATTTAACTTCATCATCTTCAGTTAATTCTTCTTTTGATCCTGAGGCTGTTGCAGCTAATAACATTTCTGATTTAATAGCTCTTAAAGCTTCTAATGCTACTGTATCTTTTGCTCTCATGGCCGTTTTAATCTCGTCCATGATTAATGTTTGTAAACTCATTTTTTTGTTTTTATTTTAATAAGCTATGCTTATGATTGATGTATTTATTTAAAATTTGTTCTCTACTAGTTTATTCTGAGCGAAGCCGAAGGACTCGAACTGACAATAAGATTCACTTTAAAAGCCTATTAAGGAAGTCAAATTTCTAAATTCTGTGCGAAGATAAAAAAAATAACCCGAAAATTAAATCCAATTTTCGGGTTATCCTATTTATATGAATGTAAAATTAATCTACGTTATCGTGCAAAAATGAATTATTTGAACGCAATTGCAAATCATTATTACTATCTGTACCAACAGAAATTCTTGAATTGGTTGTATTAGACTGATTATTTGAAAGATCAATACCTAATCTTTTGTAAGCAGGCTCTTTTTCAAGTTCATCAATTCTCGAAACATTGTTATGGAATTTATAATTAAATTCTTTTAGTTTCTTTCTTCTTTCTTCTGCTCTTAAACGTAATGTTTCTTCGATTGTTAATTCCATCGGAGAAGCGTGATCCGTTGTCGTAAAAGCAGCTTCCTGAGCAAAATCAACTCTTGGTTTCATAGTGATATTTAATTCCGCAGGAATTACATCTTCAACCACTTTTTCAATTGGTTTTGATGTAACTAAATCATTTTCAACTTCCATATATTCTTCCAGAGAATATTTGATGATTCCATTATCAGAAAGTTCTGTTACCGGAACAAATGAAACCGGATCGTTCACTTTAATATTGCGGGTTTCGTTTGTTAATTCAAACAAAATTCTCGTGTCTTCAACAACCGGCTCTTTCTTAACTTCCGGCTCAGCTCTAAAAAGAGGCAAATCAAAAGAGAATGTTGTTTGTTCTTCTTTTTCAAATACTCTTTGCTGTACAGGTTTTACTTCCTGAAAAGCGGGGGTTTGCGGACTGGAAATAGTAAAATCGATATCTGTAATTGGCGAAACGATTTCAAAAGTTACATCAAGATTTTTAATAAACTCTGACATTACTACCAATTCGTCCTGATTGATTACTGGAGCAACAGCAACCGGAGTTGGGATTACGGGAGCAACTGCCGTATCTTCCATTAAATCAAAAACAATTTTTTCTTCTGATTTTGCTGTAGGCGTATTCATTGTTAAATCAAAAGAAGTAAGCGCTTTATTCGTTAAATTATGAACACTTCTTTGCTCATCTTCTAATGTGTGAATAATTTTCTTAGGTTCTGTATTTACAATTTCATTTTGCTGTTCAACATCAAAACCAGTCGCAATAATCGTTACCGCAATAGATTCACCAAGAGTTTCGTCTTCACCAACTCCCATGATAATATTAGCGTTATAACCTGCTTCTGCCTGGATATGATCGTTGATTTCTCCAATTTCATCAAGCGTGATTTCGTTTGATCCAGAAACGATAAGCAACAATACGTTTTTGGCTCCTGTAATTTTGTTGTCGTTTAATAACGGAGAATCCAATGCCGAAATAATAGCATCTTTCGCTCTGTTTTCACCTACGGCAACAGAAGATCCCATGATCGCAGTTCCGCTGTTTGCCAAAACAGTTTTTGCATCACGTAAATCGATATTTTGAGTATAGTGGTGCGTAATTACTTCGGCAATACCTCTTGAGGCAGTTGCCAAAACTTCATCCGCTTTAGAGAATCCGGCTTTAAAACCAAGATTTCCGTATACTTCTCTTAATTTATTATTGTTGATTACGATTAACGAATCTACTTGTTTACGTAATTTTTCGATTCCTAAAAGCGCTTGTTCCTGACGCACTTTCCCTTCAAACTGAAACGGAATTGTTACGATACCAACCGTCAAAATTTCTCTTTCTTTTGCCAATTGTGCAATTACCGGAGCAGCACCCGTACCTGTACCACCACCCATACCAGCGGTAATAAATACCATCTTAGTACCACGGTCTAACATTTTTTCGATATCGGCAATACTTTCAATAGCAGATTGTTGTCCGACATCAGGGTTCGCTCCTGCGCCAAGACCCTCTGTCAGGTTCATCCCTAATTGAATTTTATTTGGTACAGCACTATTTTGAAGTGCTTGTGAATCTGTATTACAAACGATAAAATCTACCCCTTTAATACCTTGCTTGAACATGTGGTTGATTGCGTTACTTCCGCCTCCGCCAACACCTATTACTTTGATTACATTTGATTGGTTTTTCGGTAAATCAAATGAAATACTTCCAAATTCTGAGTTGCTCATCATCTTTTTGGTTTTGAAATTCTTATTAAATACATTTTTTACTTCTTGACTTGGGGCAAAAAGTAATCCTTTTCGTTTATTATTATTTTATTCTGCGTTGTCTAAAAATTCTTTGATTTTATCGACATATGTATCAAAAAATGATTTTCTGATTTTTGTTTCGGTAGATTCATCTTTTGAAGGCCTCTTATTTCCAACTTGTTTTGGCGGTTCAAAAGTTTCTTCTCTTTCAACGTAGTTTTCTTCAACTTCGTATTCCAGCGGTTTTACCGGTAGTTGTGGCTTAGTCGGAGGAGTTCTGTAAACCACTTTTGGCTGTTCGTTAACCAACTCCATTCTAACAGCACTTTGCGTACTGTTTTCGATGCTGTTCATGACCAAACCAACTGCGGTTGCAAACAACGGGCTGGAAATTTCTTCGCTTGAATTTCCTGCTAAATGCTCATTTGGATATCCAATTCTGGTATCCATACCTGTAATATACTCTACTAATTGTTTGATATGTTTTAACTCAGCTCCACCACCTGTCAGAACAATTCCTGCGATCAGTTTTTTACGCGGATCCTCGTGTCCGTAAGCCTTAATTTCGGCAAAAACCTGTTCTATAATTTCTACTACACGAGCATGAATAATTTTAGATAAGTTTTTAAGCGAAATTTCTTTTGGCTCTCTTCCTCTTAATCCCGGAATAGAAACAATCTCGTTATCTTTATTTTCTCCCGGCCAGGCTGATCCAAATTTAATTTTTAAAAGTTCTGCCTGTTTTTCAATTATTGAACATCCTTCTTTAATATCTTCTGTAATTACATTTCCTCCAAAAGGAATTACAGCAGTATGACGAATAATTCCATCTTTAAAAATGGCCAGATCTGTTGTTCCGCCACCAATATCGATAAGCGCAACACCGGCTTCTTTTTCTTCCTGACTAAGAACTGCATCTGCCGAAGCCAATGGCTCTAATGTCAATCCGGATAATTCAATTCCTGAACTCTGAATACATCTTCCCACATTTCTGATCGATGATGCCTGCCCAACAACTACGTGAAAACTAGATTCTAATCTTCCACCGTACATTCCAATTGGTTCTTTGATCTCCGATTGTCCGTCGATTTTAAATTCCTGCGGTAAAACGTGAATAATTTCTTCTCCCGGCAACATCGCAAGTTTATTAACCTGATCAATCAAAAGCTGAATATCATTTTCGCCAATTACTTCTTCCGGATTACTGCGGCTGATGTAATCTGTATGCTGTATACTTCTAATGTGTTGTCCGGCAATACCCACAACAACATCTTTAATTTTATATCCTGAATTATTTTCTGCTTCTAAAATAGCCTGTTGAATTGATTGGATAGTTTGCGTAATGTTGTTTACAACACCTCTCGCAACACCCAAACTTTTGGACTTACCAATTCCCAAAATTTCCAACTTGCCATACTCGTTCTTCTTGCCTATCATGGCAACTATCTTGGTTGTTCCAATATCTAGACCTACTGCAATGTTATCTTTTTCCATTTTCTATTATTTTGTGCAAACTACTTGTTCTGTAAACCTCAGGTCAATCTTATTGTATTTATATAACGAACTATCTAAAACTGCTTTTTGAAAAAAGGCTTTGTAGTTTCTAAATTTCTTATCAACATTCATCGTTCTGCCAAAATCGATGAAGTAATCATAATTTCTATTAAACATTTTTAGGCTGCCATTAGGCATAATTTGGATTGCAATGATGTTTTTTTTCAAAAACGCATCGTCATAAATTGTGCGAAATAGGGCGGCTAAATCTTCGTTATTTTTTTTATTTATTGCTCCTGAAACAAGAGGAACACGCGCTGTAAAATTGTCTGATAAAGGCATTTTATTTCCCTCATAGTCAATATAAAAAGAGTTCTCACCATCATAAACTCTTGCTATTGGTGTCTTCTGTTTTACTATCGCTTTTAGAACGCCGTCGATACTTACAAATACATCCGATTTCTCGATCATGTCTTGCGTATCAAGGGTTTTTTCTATCTTATTCAAATCTACTTCATCTTTTCGGATACTGGAAGCGTCCTTTTTATTTTCTATTAACAATTTATTAACCGCCTCAGGCTTTACAAACAGCGTGTTTTCTCCTACAAAAACAACCATAGATTTCTTCAGTTTTCTATCTCCGTTTCGATGCTGCGCGAACGAATACAAAAAAAGTACAAGCCCAAAAATGAGAAGCAATCTTATATTTGTCCAGTTAAATATTTTCATTGAGCATTTTTTTAATTGACGGAACCATTTCTCCAATATCACCAGCTCCAATTGTTACAATTATTGGCGCATCACTGGCTTTGATTTGCGCTAATAAATCATTTTTGGCAACAATTTTTTTGTTCGAATTTGTCATTTTTTCCAACAGCCATTCTGATGTAATCCCTTCCATCGGTAATTCGCGTGCCGGATAAATATCCATCAAAAACACTTCATCAAATTGAGATAAACTCGCTGCAAAACCATCTGCAAAATCTCTTGTTCTGCTAAATAAATGCGGTTGAAAAATGGCCAAAACTTTACGATTTGGATACAATTCCCTAACTGCTTGATGCACAGCGTTTATTTCTGTTGGATGATGTGCATAATCATCTATATAAACTAAATTTTCAGACTTAATCTGGTACGAAAATCTTCGTCTTATTCCGTTGAATGAAGCGATAGCTTTTGCAATGGAGTCGGTCGGGGTGCCGAACGTTTTAGCCATTGCAATAGCCATCAATCCATTCATTAAATTGTGTTTTCCGGGCAATCCAAAACGCAGGTCTTTCATAATTTCTGATGGCGTCTGCACATCAAAAACATAACTTCCGTTTTCTATTCTAACATTAAAAGCCTTATATACAGCATCTTCATTTATAGCACATTGCACTCCTTCAAGAGGCAATTCTTTAGTTATAAACAGATTATTTTTATTTTCAACTTTCGAAGCAAATTCTACAAACGAAGCTTCAATTGCTTCACTCGTTCCGTAAATATCAAGATGATCCGCATCCATCGATGTTATACAGGCAATATTTGGATGCAAGTGCAAAAATGATCTGTCAAATTCATCGGCTTCTACAACAGTTACGGTTTTTCCGTTTCCAATTAAATTCGAGTCGTAATTCTCTACAATTCCACCCACAAAAGCCGTTACATCAGCGCCGCTTTCATATAAAATATGCCCTAAAATACTTGATGTCGTTGTTTTTCCGTGTGTTCCGGCAACAGCAAAACTGAAAGTATCTTTCGTGATAAGTCCCAAAACTTCGGCACGTTTTTTAATCTCGTAATTTCTTTCGATGAAATAATTCCACTCAGAATGTGTTTTAGGCACCGCCGGGGTAAAAATCACTAATGTATTCTCTACAAAATAATCATTTGGAATTAAACTAATATTATCCTCGAAATGAATATCAATACCGCTTTCAATTAATTCACTTGTTAGCATTGACGGCGTTTTATCGTAGCCTGAAACCTGTTTTCCAATATATTTGAAATAACGGGCCAGAGCACTCATTCCGATGCCTCCAATGCCAATAAAATAAACGTTTTGTATTTGATTTAAATTCATTTCAATTTTAATTTTGAGCTATTTACAAGTCACTTTATTTTGTTAAAAAACTAGTAATTAAGCCTTTGTAATTTTCTTATTTTAATAACTCAAAACGCTTAAAAATAGCGTTCTAAATTTTTTATTTTGTTCTATAATTTTATTAAAAAGTTATATTATAACAACTTTTTAATTTCTTCAACAATCAATTTTGTCGCATTTGGTTTAGCAAGTTTTTTAATATTTTCGCTCAATTGATTTTGCTTTCCGTAATCTTTCAATAAAGCTTCAAAAACAATACTAAACTGACTTTCCAATTCTGATTCTTTCAGTAAAACCGCTCCTTTTGCATCTACAATTGCCTGTGCATTTTTTGTCTGATGATCTTCCGCTACATTTGGTGACGGAATAAAAATTACCGGTTTCCCCACAATACATAATTCCGAAACTGATGATGCGCCCGCACGGGAAATAATAATATCTGCCGCAGCGTAAACAAAATCCATTCTTTCAATAAAATCAACCACTCTTACATGTTGCTGCTGATGTTTTTTATAATCTTCAAAGTATAATTTTCCGCATTGCCAGATAATCTGAACATCCTG